>NZ_JBFRVF010000099.1:0-20382 GCF_041475025.1 Vibrio sp. 10N.222.49.C12
TGCTCGGCGCACAACAAAAAAGGCATACTCTGATGAGTAAGCCTTAGAAATCATTGCGAATACAGATGACTCTCGCTGAATTACGCAGCGGGAGCATTACTCACTAAAATTTCGCGAATAGACTTAAGCGTCGCTTCCGTTGAATGATAATCCAATTCAACTTCACTAAAGATGCCGTTCACTTCAAGCATTAAGGTCGGGTAAGAAAATACACCCATCGCTTCTTTAAAGCCTAGCTGGTCATCTAACTCACTTTCCAATAACTTGCTAGAAAGGTCATTTTCAAACTGTTGAACATTCATACCTAGCTCTTCAGCCAACTGCAAATGTGTGTCTTGGCTATGTGGCAACATCGCACGAAGGTAGTAAGCATGTTGAATCGCTTCAAGCATCGCTTCGTAGTGGTCTTGAAAACCTGCAGCAATCACGGCACGGCACGCAGGGTAAGTACTGCGAACAGGTTGGCACTCTGTCCAAAAATCATGGTTAAACTCAGTACCCAACTTAGCTTCGATCTGCTTCCAAATCGCTTGCAGCTTGCCTTTCATCTCTTCTGACATTGGCTCATCAGAATCCGGGGCCAAACCACCCACTACATAGTTAAACTCAATGCTCGCAGGCAATTGTTGTTTCAATAACTCAAGTGTTGGCTTGTAACCCCAACACCAGCTGCACATTGGATCATGCACATAATGAAGTTTTACGTTCATTGTTCATTCCTTATCGAGTCAATGATTCGATCAATTCAAACAAAAAAGGAGCCTGATTAAGGCCCCTCATTTTAACTATTCAGCGCAAAGGCTAGAACTTATTCAGCGTCATCGCCAGCAACTTTAGCCGCTGCTTCTTTGATGATTGGCTGAAGTTCGCCTTTTTGGAACATCTCAAGAATGATGTCACAACCACCGATTAGCTCACCTTCAACCCAAAGTTGTGGGAAAGTTGGCCACTGTGCGTAAGCAGGAAGCTCTGCACGGATATCAGGGTTTTGTAGGATATCTACGTAAGCAAATTTTTCGCCACATGCCATTAGAGCTTGAGACGCTTGAGAAGAGAAACCACAGCTAGGTAGCTTAGGAGAACCTTTCATGTACAGTAGAATAGTGTTTTCTTCAATTTGCTGTTTGATTTTATCGATAGTTTCCATTGCTTCCTCGTTAATGGATTACGGCTTTTATTGCCTTTATTCTACCCCAAACTAAAAGAATAAAAACCATATAAAAAAAGCGGTTAACAAGCTAAGCTAACAATTCACACAAAAGTAATGAAATAAGCTTTTAATAAAGTAAAAACTTGCTAAACTATATCGCAAGTCAGCAAATTGACCATGGTTGGCAGTATAGCGAGCCATGAATAATAATATCACTGGAAGCAATCGAAAGAGTTAACTCTTTCATATCAATGGAGAATTGAGCAATGGCATTTGAACTACCGGCTCTTCCTTACGCGAAAGACGCGCTAGAACCACACATCTCAGCAGAAACGCTAGATTTCCACCACGGTAAGCACCACAACACTTACGTTGTTAAGCTAAACGGCCTTATCCCAGGTACTGAGTTTGAAGGCAAAACACTAGAAGAGATCGTTAAGACTTCTACTGGTGGTGTTTTCAATAACGCTGCTCAAATCTGGAACCACACGTTCTACTGGCACTGTCTTGCTCCTAAAGCAGGCGGCGAACCAACTGGCGCTGTTGCAGAAGCTATCAACGCTGCATTCGGTTCTTTCGAAGAATTCAAAGCGAAATTCACTGATTCAGCAATCAACAACTTCGGTTCTTCTTGGACTTGGTTAGTTAAGAAAGCTGACGGTTCTCTAGACATCGTTAACACTTCTAACGCTGCTACTCCTCTAACAGAAGAAGGTGTTACTCCACTTCTAACTGTTGACCTATGGGAACACGCTTACTACATCGATTTCCGCAATGTTCGCCCTGACTACATGGCTGCATTCTGGAACCTAGTAAACTGGTCTTTCGTAGAAGAGAACCTAGCTAAGTAATTATTGCTTACGCTGCGCTATTTATAGCGAGTTATCTATTGAAAGCTCATGCCTCGGCGTGAGCTTTTTTGTATCTGTCGTGTTCCACAAAATCTAAACATTTCGTAATAAACCCGCCAATAGCGCTTACTTCTCGAACTATTGATAGCCTTCTTCCCAACCCTACATAAATTCTCTATTTGCCTGTAATTAAACACTAAAGTTTGCCGACTCCATGCCGTTAAAGGTGTATCCAATGAGAGGCGACATGCAAATACATACTTTAGACAAAGCAGGAATCATCAACGAACTGAAGTTCGGCATCGGGATCAGCCAAGCGGTTGAGCAAGGTCGCCGTGCAGATTTCGCGTTGCTGTTATCTATGTTTTCTAATGATGTCCGTGATTGCACGCCAATTGACACCATTGAAATCACAGAGACAAATGAAGATCGCCTGCGCAAACAATTTGGCGTAGCAGAACCTCAACAACTGCGTTCAAACCAGTCTTCATATGAGATTTCAGCTCAGCAATCTAATCATTTTCATCAAGCTAGCCTTGCCAGCGCCAAACTCAGCCATTACTTGAAACCTGAAGCGCTTGCCTTCATGCCTGAAGATACAGCTGACTTACCCGAAGAGGTTTACCAAAACCTTTCTGGTCATGACCGACGCAAACTCGCAAACAAGCATTTACCTGATTTGCCACATGCCACGCTCTACAATGAGCTAACCACCGCGCAACGTCGGTATCAAATTCAAGCTCAAGTATAGCGATCACCTACCTTTCCCTTTTTCGCTGTCTATCCATAGCTCTTCTTCGACTAACTCGCACACTTCAAAGTATTCACACGAATGATATGAACCACTAGCCTTAGGCAACCTAAAAACACCTGATGTCGGTTACCGCTTGAAGTTACTACAAAATGTGACGTGCCACTAAGTTCATAAAAACTTATTAATTGGCACACCTTAGTTTGAACCAATTCACACCCGTTGTATAAATTTTAACCCATCCTTATCCGACATGGACGATTTGTTTAGGTACTGGGATGGAAATAAAAAGCTCAATCATATTGGTGACATCTGCCGGCTCGCGACTGGGGGGGGCGATTGCGAACCACTTTGTTAACCTTGGAGCCACCGTCATCCTTTGTGATAAAGACACGGAAGCACTTAAAGCGACGTATCTACAGTGTGCCCGGTTTTCTGACTCTGTTTACCACTACACGCTCAAAGGCAATGACAGCCAAGCGATTCTCAGCGTATATGATTTTATTCAAACCACCTTCAACACGACACCCGATGTGCTGGTCAATAACTGGATAAGCTCCCCAATGCCTAGCCTAATTGGCGATCAGCCTGTGAGTAGCTTTATTAATGATCTCTCATCGATGGCATCGACCCTGTTCGCATTTGGGCAAATCAGTGCTGAGAGATTGCGAGAGGAAGATAAGGAAGGCGTGATTGTGAATGTGATATCTCATGATGACTTTCACGATGTGTCTGGCTTAGAGAGCGCAAACTCAATGATCACTGGCTTTACCCATAGTTGGGCGAAAGAGCTGACTCCCTTTGGCATTCGAGTCGGTGGCGTTGTTCCCGCCGTTCATAACTCCGATGGCAAGCTCAACCGATGTCACTGGGCGCAGCTGCAAGACGAGCTGACCAGAACAACCGAATACATTGTCTCGAATGACTACTTCAGTGGGCGAGTTGTCGCGGCAGAGGTTTAACTCCCTATTCCAATTGAACATGACTGGCTCAGCTCATATTAAGTAGCAGAGCTATTGCCTCTCAATCCGTTTTACAAACGAACCAAACATAAAAAAAGCCCCAGTCTCTCGACTGGGGCTTTCATCTTTTCCCGATAGATAAGTATCGTGCTAGCGAAAACTTATCTCAAAACTAATGCTTACTTATTATGCGTTAGCTTTTTCTTTTTTAGCTTTTGGCGCTTTCGCTTCAGCTGGCTTTTGGTCTGCTTTCTTAAGGATAACTGTAGTACCTTCGAAAGTTTCGCCTTCAACGTATGGTTGGCCGAAGTAAGAAGTTGTTAGAACTTCTTTTAGCTCAGTGATTAGAGGGTAACGTGGGTTAGCACCTGTACACTGGTCATCGAACGCTTCAACAGCTAGCTCGTCTAGTTTAGCGATGAAGTCAGACTCGTTAACACCCGCAGCTTGGATAGATAGTGGGATGTCTAGGTCAACTTTAAGCTCTTCTAACCAAGTCAGTAGACGTTCAATCTTCTGAGCTGTACGGTCACCAGCTTGGCTTAGGCCTAGGTGGTCAGCAACTTCAGCGTAACGACGACGTGCTTGTGGACGGTCGTACTGAGAGAATGCAGTCTGCTTAGTTGGGTTATCGTTCGCGTTGTAACGTACAACGTTTGAGATAAGTAGTGCGTTAGCAAGACCGTGTGGTAGGTGGAACTCAGCACCAATTTTGTGAGCCATTGAGTGACACACACCTAGGAATGCGTTCGCAAATGCTACACCAGCGATAGTTGCTGCGTTGTGTACTTTCTCACGAGCTATTGGGTCAGCCGCACCATTTTTGTAGCTTGATGGTAGGTATTCTTTAAGCATCTTAAGAGCTTGAAGAGCTTGACCGTCTGAGTACTCGTTCGCTAGAACAGATACGTAAGCTTCAAGAGCGTGAGTTACTGCATCGTAACCACCGAACGCTGTTAGAGACTTAGGCATGTTCATTACTAGGTTCGCATCAACGATAGCCATGTTTGGCGTGATTTCGTAATCAGCTAGTGGGTATTTAGCACCAGTCTTGTCGTCAGTAACAACAGCGAATGGAGTAACCTCTGAACCTGTACCTGAAGTTGTAGTGATACATACAAGCTCAGCTTTTTGACCCATTTTAGGGAACTTGTAGATACGTTTACGGATGTCCATAAAGCGCATTGCTAGTTCTTCGAAGTGAGTTTCTGGGTGCTCGTACATAACCCACATGATCTTAGCAGCATCCATTGGAGAACCGCCACCTAGAGCAAGGATTACGTCAGGTTGGAAGCTCTTCATTGCTTCAGCGCCTTTCTCAACAACAGATAGCGTTGGATCCGCTTCTACGTCGAAGAAAGTTTGAACTTCGATGCCTTGTGCTTTAAGCAAGCTAACTACGTCATCTGCGTAACCGTTGTTGAATAGGAAACGGTCAGTTACTAGGAATGCGCGTTTCTTACCTTCTAGGTCGCTCATTGCGATTGGAAGGCTACCACGACGGAAGTAGATAGACTTAGGTAGTTTGTGCCACAACATGTTTTCAGCTCGCTTCGCTACAGTTTTCTTGTTGATAAGGTGCTTAGGACCTACGTTCTCAGAGATAGAGTTACCACCCCATGAACCACAACCTAGAGTTAGAGAAGGTGCAACGTTGAAGTTGTACAGGTCACCGATACCACCGTGAGTAGTCGGGATGTTGATTAGGATACGAGCAGTCTTCATCTTGTCACCGAAGTAACGGATGCGGTCTGCGTTAGTATCTTGGTTAGTGTAAAGACCAGATGTGTGACCGATACCACCGATTTCAACCATAGTTACCGCTTGAGCAACTGCGTCTTCGAAGTCATCTGCGCGGAATAGACCTAGAGTTGGAGATAGTTTCTCGTGAGCGAATTCGTCATCGTAAGAAACTTTACCAAGACCTTCACCTACAAGTACTTTTGTATCAGCAGGAACTTTAACACCAGCCATTTCAGCGATTGCTGGAGCAGGTTGACCTACGATTTTAGCGTTTAGGTTGCCGTCGATAAGCAGAACTTTACGTACTTTATCAGCGTCAGCTTTAGATAGAACGTGAGCTTTGTGAGAAGCGAAACGCTCTTTAACTTCGTCATATACTTCGCTAACTACGATTGCAGCTTGCTCAGAAGCACATACTACGCCGTTATCGAAAGTCTTAGACATAAGGATAGATGCTACAGCACGTTTGATGTCAGCTGTTTCATCGATAACGACAGGAACGTTACCAGCACCAACACCGATAGCAGGCTTACCTGAAGAGTATGCTGCTTTAACCATGCCTGGACCACCAGTAGCAAGGATAAGTGCGATACCGTCGTGCTTCATAAGCGCGTTAGAAAGCTCTACAGATGGTTGGTCGATCCAACCGATGATGTCTCTTGGAGCACCCGCTGCAACAGCTGCGTCTAGAACTAGTTTCGCTGCGTCGTTAGTTGAGTTCTTTGCACGTGGGTGTGGCGAGAAGATGATGCCGTTACGTGTCTTAAGAGAAATTAGAGATTTGAAGATTGCTGTAGAAGTTGGGTTCGTTGTTGGAACGATACCACAGATGATACCTACAGGCTCAGCGATAGTCATTGTGCCTAGATTGTCATCTTCTTCTAAGATGCCACATGTTTTTTCGTCTTTGTATTTGTTGTAGATAAATTCAGATGCAAAGTGGTTTTTGATAACCTTATCTTCAACAATACCCATTCCAGATTCAGCAACTGCTTGTTGAGCAAGTGGAATACGAGCGTGGTTAGCAGCAAGAGAAGCTGCGCGGAAGATTGCGTCTACTTTCTCTTGAGAGAATGTTGCAAACTCTTCTTGTGCTGCTTTAACGCGAGCTACTAGAGCATCAAGTTCCGCTAAGTTAGTTACAGGCATGGTGGATCTCCTAAAATAATAAATATTAAAAACTTTTTATTAAATTCGCTGCTTGCCGTTAACCTTAAACACCAGCGTTCTTAGTAAATTGCTTTCAGGGCTGAGTATATTATTTCACTGTGTGAAAAAAATTGACCCAGATCAGTTACCCAAAAAGAATTAACCAGAAAGTAGTAAGGCAATCGCAAAAATGAACTTAAGAGCATGATTTATATGGATTAAACTCACACTTTTCGTTCGCGCAAAAAACAAGCAAACAGACAACTTTTTTCTACATAGCGTAATAAACTGTAAAAAAGTTTCATTTTTAGTCCGTTAAATTACATGTATACAGCTATATTCGTGCTACTGAGAGTATATCCATACCGTTGTACGGGCTAGATTCTGACATAATTTTTATTAATTTCGTGCGTCGGTTAACAGTTACTCAATAATAAATTACAAAATTAAACACTACCAACTAGCTTGCAACAGGCTTAAAACAAAAGTGAGATTCAATTAGTTTTTCTAAAAAGAATCACCCATTTCAAGTTAGTTTTTTTCATTCGCGTAAATCGAGTTTGTCCCTTACATTACGCGCCTAAACTATTCACAGATCAACCCTTCAACCTTAAGTACGCTAACTGGAGATCGCTCTCATGCAAGGCTTAGAACTCGCAATTTTTATGCAATTCTTCCTTGGGCTTGTTGCTGCCGTAAACCCAATCGGCATCATGCCTGTTTTTGTTTCTCTTACTGCTCATATGCCGCCAGAAGAGAGGAACAGGACAGCCTTACAAGCAAACATTGCTGTTGCCGTGATCCTCATTGTCTCTCTTGTTGGGGGGCAAATGCTGCTTGATATGTTTAGTATCTCGCTGGACTCATTCCGTGTTGCAGGTGGTTTACTATTACTGAGCATCGCATTTTCGATGATGAGCGGTAAGCTCGGTGAAGATAAGCAGAACAAACAAGAAAAATCTGAATACATCAGCAAAGAGCAAATCGGTGTTGTTCCACTGGCTATGCCGCTAATGGCAGGCCCAGGTGCTATCAGCTCGACCATTGTTTACGGGTCTCGCTACCCTGCTGCTATTGATACGGTCGGCATCGGCATTAGTATCATCGCATTCGCAACATGCTCTTGGCTTTTGTTCCGTTCAGCGCCGGTTATCGTTCGCTTTTTAGGTCAAACGGGTATCAACGTGATCACTCGTATCATGGGCCTGATTCTTGGCGCATTGGGCATCGAGTTCATCGCCAATGGTCTACGCAATCTGTTCCCAGGTTTGGCATAACGTTTAACGGCATTTCGGTTGCTCTATAAAGGGCAACAATATTGAAATATAGATAAGACGAGTAAAGCAATTGGGCTTTCACTCGCCTCGTTATTATGAAGCTTGTATAATGACTGTTAATGCATTTAACAGAATACGAACCTCTCCTTATGTCACGCAAGCCACTCAAGCATCATTTGTACGTCATTATCTTTGGTACTCACACGCCAGCCGGACGTGCATTTGATATAACTCTGATCGTTGCAATCTTGGCTTCGCTGTTGGTTCTGATCTTAGAATCCATCCCTAATGTGATGACCGAATGGTCACAACAGCTGCGTTATATCGAATACACCTTCACTGCACTCTTCACTCTTGAGTATTTGTTAAGGCTCTATTGCTCCCCAAAGCCAAAATCTTACGCCACCAGCTTTTATGGTGTCGTTGACCTATTGGCGATTCTTCCGACCTACCTAGCAATCATCTTCCCAGGCGCTTCATTTATGGGTGTGGTGAGACTGCTGCGTGTGATGCGTATCTTCCGAATCCTAAAGCTGGTTCGCTACCTGCAAGATTCCAATATTCTGTTGCGCTCACTATTAATGGCACGACGAAAGATACTGATCTTCTTTAGCACCGTCGGCATCTTGGTGGTTATCTTTGGCGCCTTGATCTTTGTTATTGAAGGTCCTGACAATGGCTTCACCAGTATTCCTCACAGTATCTATTGGGCCATCGTGACTATCACTACGGTAGGTTATGGTGACATGGTGCCGCAGACCGCGCTTGGTAAAGCCATAGCATCACTGACCATGCTATTGGGTTACTCTATCTTAGCAGTGCCAACCGGGATCATTACTGCAGAACTCAGTAATGAGATGAACTCGCACAAAGAGTTGGTTAAGTGCCCGAATTGTAACCGAGCGGGTCATGATTCAGACGCCATGTATTGCAAGCACTGTGCTAGCGAATTAGCGGATCCAGACAAGCGTGTCGTCACCGACGAGAAATAAAAGCAGACACGAGATTCGAGTAGCGAGATGCGAAGAGATTTAAGGGCAGTTTCGAGGGCCGAATAACGAGGTAGCAATAAACTAAAAAGGGTTGACGTTTGTCGTCAACCCTTTCGGTTTATCAGCTAATAGAATTTAAGCAATCTTGCCTATTACGATTTCTCAGCAAGGATAATGCGTAGAGTACGACGTAGTGGTTCTGCAGCACCCCAAAGTAGTTGGTCACCAACCGTGAAAGCGTTTAGGAAGTCGTTACCCATCGACATCTTACGCAGACGACCGACAGGTACAGACATTGTGCCTGTTACTTTCGCTGGTGTTAGCTCCTGTGCCGTGATGTCGCGGTCATTAGGAATCACTTTAACCCAATCATTGTGCGTTGCGATGATCTCTTCGATCTCGTCCATTGGCACGTCTTGCTTAAGCTTGATCGTTAGTGCTTGAGCGTGACAACGCATTGCACCGATTCGTACACAAGTACCATCAATTGGGATTGGCTGACCATCTAGACCAAGAATCTTGTTCGCTTCAACACCGGCTTTCCACTCTTCTTTACTCTGACCGTTTTCACGCTTCACATCGATCCAAGGAATCAGTGAGCCTGCAAGCGGAGCACCAAATTGGTCTGTTGGGAATGAAGATGAACGAATCGTATCAGCCACTTTCTTATCGATATCAAGAATTGAGCTTGAAGGGTTTGCTAACTCAGAACTTACGCTGTCGTTGATCACACCCATTTGTGAGATCAGCTCACGCATGTTCTTAGCACCCGCACCAGAAGCTGCTTGGTAAGTCATGGCACTCATCCACTCAACCATGCCTTTCTCGTACAGACCACCTAGAGCCATAAGCATTAAGCTCACAGTACAGTTACCGCCAACGAACGTGTTGGTGCCGCTGTGAATGCCTTGCTGGATTTGAGCCAAGTTAACAGGATCAAGAGTGATGATTGAATCAGCATCCATACGCAGAGTAGATGCTGCATCAATCCAGTAACCTTTCCAACCTGCTTGACGCAGTGCTGGGTATACTTTTGATGTGTAATCGCCGCCTTGACAGGTAATCACAGCATCAAGCTGTTTTAGGCTATCAATATCAAAAGCGTCTTGAAGTAGACCCGCATCTTTACCACCTAAAACAGGGGCAGGAATACCAATCTGAGATGTGCTGTAATAAACAGGCTCAATCAAGTCGAAGTCTTTCTCTTCAACCATACGTTGCATCAGTACAGAACCAACCATACCGCGCCAACCAACTAGACCTACTCTCATCGCTCACTCTCCATGTATAAATTAAAAATTGCTCTCCCCCATCTATAAGTTTTTCAGAAACAGAACTCAAGTGCTTTTTGTCAAAAAGTGTAACTTTTTCGTTTCTTTTAAGTGAACGTAATGAATCGTGCAGTTATCTCTGTATCGACATTCCATCTCCACCTCATTGATTAAGCGTCCATTATCGTCAAATTCAAACATTTACATCGCCAAAGTCGATTCAATCGACGCTCATCACAAACAGTAAATCCCTCTTTTAAACCAAGGTTAATCAGAGTTTTATTTTACAAAACGAAAACAACGTGCGACAGATTTCAACATGTAACAATCATGAATGTAACAAAAATTTAGATTATGAAACCACAATTGATTGAGTTAACAGTCAAATATCACAACTTGGGCGTATTTTTTTCGATATAATAAACTAATTACTGTAGTGTCCGTTTTGCACCACACACTATAACGAAGCACTATAAATGCTCGAAATCACAAGAGGCTTTTATGAAGCAGAGTAAAACTCGCCTACCGAACCTATTGCAGGTATTCATCGCGTTAGGACTATTTCTATCCCTTGCTTTTTCCTTTACTGCAAAGCTTGACCTTCCAATTCAACTTGCCTTGTATATTGGCTGGTTCATTATCATGGTTCTTGGTATTCGTCTTGGACACCAATACAAAGACTTAGAAAAAGCAGCACTCAAAGGAATATCCAATGGCTTAGGCGCGGTTTTAATACTTTTAGCCGTTGGCGCTCTTGTTGGTACTTGGATCTCAGGCGGGATCGTACCTACTATCATTTACTATGGTCTGAAAGCTATCCACCCTTCTATCTTCCTTTTAGCGACCATGATCATCTGTTCTCTAACTGCATTGGCGACCGGTACTTCTTGGGGTGCTGCGGGTACAGCAGGTATCGCGATGATGGGTATCGGCCAAGGCCTAGGTGTTCCAGCACCGATTACTGCAGGTGCCGTGCTGTCAGGCTGTTACTTCGGTGACAAGATGTCTCCTCTTTCTGATTCAGTGATTCTGGCTTCTTCAATGTCTGGTGTTGAAGTGGTTGAACACATCAAGGGCATGCTTCCAGTTGCGTTAATCAGCTACGTGATTACAGGCATCATGTTTACTGCGTTTGGTTTCCACTACGCGGGCAACGTTGACATGAGCCAAGTAGACTCTGTAATCAAAGCAATGGAAGTTCAGTTCTACATCACGCCTTACTCATTCGTTCCGGTACTTATCGTGCTTGGTCTGTTGGCTTTCCGTATGCCTTCATTCCCGGTCATCAGTTTTGGTTCTCTGCTGGGTATTATCTGGGCAGTCATGATCCAAGATATCGACTTCCTAACGGCATTCAACACGGCTTGGGCACCGTTCTCAATCTCATCTGGCGTAGAGTTTATTGATTCGATTCTTAACCGTGGCGGCATGTCTTCAATGCTGGGTTCAGTTGCGGTTATCGTATTTGGTCTAGGTTTTGGTGGCTTACTGGATAAAGTGGGCGTACTAGAGACAATCGCTAAGGTGTTTGAGCGCCGCGTAAACAGCGCAGGTTCACTAGCGACTAGCACAATTGGTACGGCTTTCATGGGTAACGTATTCGGTTCTGCAATGTACGTATCGTTAATCCTTACACCAAAAATCTGTGCGAAAAACTACGACCGTTTAGGCTACAAACGTAAGAACCTATCGCGTAATGCTGAGTTTGGTGGCACGCTAACGTCGGGTATGGTTCCCTGGAGTGATAACGGTATCTACATGGCGAGTATTCTTGGTGTTGCGACGCTGTCTTACGCACCCTTCATGTGGTTAAGCTTCATCTGTATCATCGTGACTATCGTGACATCTTACATTGGTTGGTTCGTTGATAAGTGTGAACCAACAGCACCAGCGTTTGAAGCTGAAGAAGCGACCGAGTTAAGCAAGCAACAAGCTTAAGTTCAGGAGCTAACGCTTTCGAACGTAACTCAAAACGTTAATGGATAAATGCAAAAAGAGCGCCCTAGAGCGCTCTTTTTTGATCTGCTGATTTACTTATTTATCTATTTATTGGCGGTTCGTTTACCCAACCAGTAACCGATGCCTAACGGTGCAAAGAACACTACTAAGATAAACAGGATGAAGTAGATAATCACACCTTTGATTAACTCCATTAGCTTATCAATCGCCAGTACCACCACCTCTTGAGAGACGCGATCAAGGTCTTGCGTGAACAGTTCTCTTTCTGAAGTCACAATGCCGGCAATCTCGATGCGCTCTTTCGCAATCATCTCTACTAGAGCTTCTCTCTCACGTGTCACCATTTTTTCTAATGCCACACGTTCATCACTCAGCATCGCTAATTTTTGGTCGGTTTTATCACTGAGGTCGTTGAGCAATGGTTGCATTTCTGTCGACATAATAGAAGCCAGTGTTTGCATGTACTCCGGATTGTTCTCAATGAAGTCTTGCATGCTTGCTGATGTTTGACGAAGGCTTTCCAGCGTCATCGATAGGTCTTCACCCGTTAGTGAGCTATTCAATGCAACCAACTCCGCCTTCCACGACATCAGTTTTGGTGTCTG
Source organism: Vibrio sp. 10N.222.49.C12 (assembly GCF_041475025.1). Lineage (NCBI taxonomy): Bacteria > Pseudomonadati > Pseudomonadota > Gammaproteobacteria > Vibrionales > Vibrionaceae > Vibrio > Vibrio sp. 10N.222.49.C12. The sequence goes on from NZ_JBFRVF010000099.1 coordinate 12,711, forward strand.
GTCAGCCATAAGGCTTAAACGATCAGATGCGTCACTCATTGCTTCTGGCATGGTGCCTAAGCTCTGAACGATTTGCGATTCGTCTTTACCAAGGTAATTTAGCCATTCACGGTAAGCAGGTGTGCTTCTGAATGTGAGATCTTTAAATGGGTGGCTAGCGGCAAACTGAGCAACGAACGCTTTGCTTTTTTTGAAATCACTGGAGTTCAATACACCCTTTGCCAATTTCTCTGCTTCTTGGTCAAGAAAACGAGCAGCCTCTACCGCATCATCCGTCGCGAATAGGTCCGCGCCATCGCCTTGGCTATAAAACTGATTCATTTGGGCAGTGAAAACCCACGAGTCAATTAACGCAGACATTGGGGAAGTTTGGTAAGCCGCTTGTTGTAATCCCTGCTCTGCATGGATCTTCCAAAGCAACACATAAGATTGATGTAAAGTGTCATCAGCAGGATAAAATTGCGCGATTAAATCAGCCGAGTCTTCTACTCGTGTAAAAAACATCTTGGCGTATTCACGCGTCATGAGCCGAGCATTTAACTCTTGTTGAGTGAGAGGCGTCGTTTGACTATCTAACTTAACTTCTAAGAGAGAACAACCACTTAGCACAATGCTAAGCACCAACACCATCCAACTTCGACTCGAAACTCGTAACATATAAACCTCTGACAAAGACTAAGGGCGCTGATTGTATGAGCGCTTCGTCAGAGTATTGTCAAAAATCCTGTAAAAGTTAACGCTGACTGTCTAAATATTCATGAGCAGAATCCACAGAGGCTTTTATAGCCTGCTCTAGTTCAGCTAAATCATGTTCACTGATCGCTCTGGACTGCTTCATTGTCATTTCAATGGTTGCGGCAATGATGGCTAACCGAGACGCTTTAATACTGCCAGCCACGCCTTTTAAGCTATGTACAATGCGAGCCGCGGAGGTTTCATCTTTGGTCAACAAAGACTTAAACTTCTCGTAGTCACCTGCGTGGTCTTGTACAAACACACCAAGCAAGAGTTCGACAGACTCAGCATCACCATCGAGCGTTTCTAACATGTCTTCGATATCAATCGCAGGCTTTGAATCTGTGACACTGGCAACGTGTTTCTCTACTACTGGCGCCTGTTCAGGGACTTGCTGAATAGAGTATTGCGGTACAACGGGTTGGCTTGTAACGTTAACGCTCTGCGGAGGTTGAGAGTCGGAAGACTGGCGCGTTGGCCTGTTCTCGGATACATAAGCGTCACTATCTGCTTGTTTCACTGCTGAGGAAACAACATCGCTATAAGAAGCGTATTCCTTACTTGAATTAATTTCTAGTTCAGAGCTGAGTTCTTGGTCTGCTTCTTTCATCGTTTTTGTGGACCTAACGCCCCAAAACACTATCCCGCTCATCGCCACCAAGCTTAAGCCTAGCATCACTAGCAATAGGTTAAACTGACGGTCATGGAACTCAGCTTCAAGTTTAATGATCTGTTCGTTCACCGAGTTTTTCTTGATTTTATCGACTAAATAATTGAGCTGAGCGTAATCACTCAACAACGCTGAGGCATCAGCCAATAACTGTTGCAGTGCGTCTTGCTCTTCAGTTTTTAATGAATATGATTTTTCTAGAATGGAATCAAACGCACGATAAGTCGCTGACGAGCTTTGATTGTCAGAATACATTGCTTCAAAGACAACAACGCCGAATTCATTGAGTAGCGGTTTTAGTTTAGGGGAAAGCTCTTTATCAGCGCGCTGTATCTTAATATTGTCAACGATGTCTTGAACTTGGCTTTCTATTGGAATGAACTCATCGAACTTTTCTAGGAACTGATCAGCTACGTACAACAGTTGGTTGACATCAGGACGAAACAAGGCGTGTTGGAAATCAGATTCAATCTGCAGTCGGATCGAATAAACCAACTGAGCATCGAGTGCGAGATCATTGATACGAGAGACTCGAAGCGGTTCTGAGAAATAAAGCGATTGCCTCAATTCGTTGACTCGAATACCGAGCTCTTCGATTTGAGCTAGAGAATTGGTGTAGGAACGGCTTAGATTAAGAAGAGCCAATGAAGGAAGTAACCACAGAGCCAAGAGCACAACCAAAAAGGTGGCTGGTTTTTTAAAGCGTTTGGGCTTTGCTACTGATTGTTCCATCTATATTCCTTGTGCGTGTTAACTTGAAGCCATGACCGTAGCTAAAAGATTAAGCACAAAATAAGCGACAACGTCCTGCTGCCGCTTTTATCCGTTAACTTCGGACTATGACTTATTGCGAGTCAGTTGGTCACGTAAGTTCGGTGGAGTGCCTTTAATCGTTAGCGTGTCTGTCTCCGGATCGTAAAAGATACGTTCGCCTAGAAGCAGACTATCAAAACTAACATTCAAACCGCCACCAGCACCAACAAATTTTGTTAGTTTACGCATAGTTGCGCGATCGGCTGGGAAGCTGTCTTCTAACTCGTAGCCTTGCTCACTAGTATAGTCAAAGAAGCTTGTGCCATCTGTGCTTGCTGGCAACTCACCAGAAAGTTCACGAACTTGTACTTCATCGCCCGCTTTAAGCTGCTCGTTACAGTAATCCGCAACCTGCTTTTTGTAGCTGATCGCTTCTTCTTTCTCTAATTTAGAGTAAGAAACGAAGTCTTCTACCGCTTGCATCAGTACTTGGTTCTGCTGTTTCGCATCCAAACCAACTTCAGCTTGTAAGAAATCTAAGAAGAAATCCGCGACTTTACGGCCAACACGTCCTTTAATGTAAGTTAAGTAACGGTTTGATTCTTTATCAGTCTCATAAGTTGAAAGGTCTAGACGAGCCGCGATATCCATTTTTGAGATATCAAGGTAGTCAGTCGCACTAATATCAAGCCCTTCAGTTACCTTTAGGCTTTGGTTTGAAGGTAATAAACCAATGAAAAGATAATCTGTTGCAAGTGACTGATATTCAGCCATTACCAAGATACCTTCGTCAGCGAATGGGTACTTTGATAGTTCGTCTTTTAGACGTTGCGCACTCTTTTGAGAAAAATCGTAAAAGTTTGTCTCACCAGCACGAAGTTGATGCAACCACTGCTGGAATTCGCTGTCAGATTTGAAAGAACCAAACCCTTTGCCTGCTTTTGAATTAAAAACACGGTGAAGTTCAGCAACTAGGCTTTCAGATGAAGCATCGTTTTCTAGAGATTCAGCACGATAGTTAACAATCAGCTCATCCTGATCGTTCTTGCTCAGCTGGTGTAAAATTACGTTGGAAAGGTGAAGGCTCATAGTGAAAATATTACCGTTCAGGTTTCAGTTGTCGTGCATAGTAGGTTATCATAAGCCGCTTTTACTATCATTATTAGAGTCCTTATGCCGATTATATCTAAATACACAGATGATCAAGTTGAAAAAATCCTAGCTGAAGTAGGTGCTGTACTAACTAAGCACAAAGCTTCGCCAGAACTTTCACTGATGATCGCTGGAAATATCGCAACCAATGTCTTAAATCAGAATGTTGCTGCTTCACAACGCAAAGGAATTGCTGAAAAATTTGCCGAGGCTTTAATTTCTTCTCTTGAAGATAAAAAGTCTCACTAAATTTGATTGACGGATAAAAGAATTATAAATGGTAGACAGCGCAAACTCATATAGCGATCGTGTATCTCGACTGGTTGGTTGGGGTCACTGGTTTGCATTTTTCAACATCATTGCTGCGATGTTGATTGGTACTCGTTATATTACTCAATCTGCTTGGCCAGAAACCTTGCTAGGCCAATTCTATTTGGCTGCATCGTGGGTTGGTCATTTTGGCTTTTTAGTGTTCGCGCTCTATCTATTAGTGCTGTTCCCGCTCACTTTTATTCTTCCGTCGAGGAAGTTATTACGTTTGGTTGCCGTTATCTTCGCGACCATAGGTTTAACTGTCCTACTGATTGATACCCAAACGTATCAAAATATAAACCTCCACCTGACGCCTGTCGTGTGGGAGGTTTTATTCAGTGGAGAGGAATCTGCATTCACGTCTGATTTGCAGCACCTCTTCATTGTTATGCCGCTTATCTTCTTGCTGCAACTCGGTCTATCTGAATGGGTTTGGCGTAAGCAGCGTAAACTGTCTCATAAACACATTGGCCGTCCGATTACTGCCGTCTTCTTCTTGTGTTTCATCAGCAGCCACTTGACCTACATGTGGGCTGATGCGTACTTCTATAACCCAATTACTAGCCAGAAAGCGAACTTCCCACTGTCTTACCCTATGACAGCGAAAAGCTTTATGGAAAAACATGGCCTATTAGACCGTGAAGAGTACCTTGAGCGTTTAGAAGCGAACAAAGAGAATGTAAACCTAGTTAGCTACCCGCTAGAAAAAATTCAATACAACCGCCGCAGTGATGATCTTAATATCCTGATGGTGAGTGTGAACAACCTTCGCTCTGACGCTCTTAATGCGACAGCGATGCCAAACAGCTATGCCTACGCACAACAGTCGATCAACTTCACCAACCACTACAGTTCAAGTAACGATATGTTTGGTATTTTTGGCTTGTTCTACGGCCTACCGAGCAGCTACGCAAGCAGCATTGAAGCTCAGGGGTCAAGCGCAGTATTGCTCGATGTTTTAGAGAATCACGATTACAAGTTCGCTGCTTTCAGTGGCGACAACTTTAGTGATGCACTGTACTCGGATATCATCTTCCGAGGCCGTGATGTGATGCCAGAGCAAGCAACTTATGATGACCAGAGTGCCATAAAAGCTTGGTCTAACTGGATTCAATCACCGCAAGCTAAACGCCCTTGGTTTAACTTTATTGAATTAACCACACTGGATAACTTCGCCAGCTACGATTCAAGTTCAGAGTCGGACTCTACGCTAACGACAGCAGAGCGTTTTGCAGCAGACTATCAAAAGTCGGCGACAGCGGCCGATGCTCAGCTAGCAACTATCTACGCTGAACTGGAACGCTTAGAGCTTGCCGATAACACGGTGGTTATCATTACCTCTAACCACGGTACTGAGTTTAACGAAACCAAAACCAACAGCTGGGGTGCAAACTCCAACTACAGTCGTTATCAGTTACAAGTACCACTGTTTATCAGCTGGCCTGGCAAGTCTGCTTCTGAATACACCCACCGTTCTAGTCATCTAGACGTGTCAGTAACACTGATGCAAGAGCTATTGGGTGTATCTTCGAACCCAACAGATTTCAGTAGTGGTCGCAGCCTGTTTAATGAACGTAACAGAAAGTGGATTCTCGCGGGCGACTCTCGTGAACTTGCTCTTGTTACTGACCAGCAAACAACGGTGTTGGATAAATTTGGTAACTACAAATTGTACGACCAAAATTACAAGCGCCTGAAAAACGTAAGCCCTCGCTTACCTGTGTTGATGCAAGGCCTGACAGAGCTACAGCGTTTCTACACAAAAAATGACTAAATAATCAGCAAACAGCAAAGGGAAGCCAATGGCTTCCCTTTTTTATTGCCGTGAATGATTAGAAAACAAGCAACAAAACAAAATTATGAAAATTAAGGGTTTACAAGATCCTCCACCCCTTATATTATTCACGCCACTGGAGGGATGGCTGAGTGGTCGAAAGCACCGGTCTTGAAAACCGGCAACCGTTAATAGCGGTTCTAGGGTTCAAATCCCTATCCCTCCACCACTATTCATCAAAAAAAGCCTTTGATTATCAAAGGCTTTTTTTGTATCTGTAAGACTTGAATTTGCTTCGAACCAACGAGGTAAGTCAATGTATATACAAAAATCTCCCCACGGTGTCTATTACGCACGAATCTGTACTCCAGCACAGTTGAAAGCGTTGGGATTCCCATTCGATCTAAAAATCAGCCTTCGAACAAAAGACCCTAAGCTAGCTAAAGTCATTGGCTTAAGCCTTGTCAGTGCTGTCAAAGAGGCCTTTCGTACTAAAGACTCTCTGTGCTTTTCAGAGTTTCAGTTGCATCTAAAAGGCATTTTGTCCCACCACCTGAACTTACAATCACAAAAGCAGGACGATCGCTTACATTTAGGTTGTATAACTTCCATAAGTCATACTTCTAAGCGTTTGAGTGAAGAAAAGCATTGGAGTGAAGCGTTAGAACACTTTCTAGAGTTCAAAGGGGTTCAAGGGGTCAGTGCATTGACTGTCCATCAGTTGAAACAGCGCATTACCTTTTTCTTTGAGAGCACTACGCCATCTGGTTTATCAACAATAACTGCGATGGCACTGATGGAGTACATTAAGACTCTCAATAGCTCTAGTCTTTCAGCAAAAAGCTGTAAAGATTACTACGCCGCGCTGAGTCAATTTATACGTTGGTGTGCGACCATGTCTTTGATTGAAAGAAACGTGTCTGCAGATATCAAAGCGACTTTCAAGAAGTCTATAAAAGCTGATAAGCAGCGCTCAAGGTGGTCAGAGAGTCAGCTTTCAACACTCTTCTCATCTGAGCAGTTTCAGCAAGTGGATATTGGTTTCTACTGGGTTACTTTATTGCTCACGTACATGGGGATGAGGCCGAATGAAGTGTGTCAGCTACGTACAGAAGACGTGGTCGTTAGCGGTCCAGTCCCTTACTTAAACGTAACAGATGAAGGTCACGGACAGCGGATCAAGAATCGTTATGCTCTGCGACAAGTCCCCATTCATCAGAGTCTAATCAAACATGGCTTTCTTGAGTATGTTGAGCTTCGTAAGAACAATAGCAAAACCGATCTATTCGATTACAAGCCACTGGGTCTCAACAAGGACTGGAGCCAACAATATTGCCAACAATTCGGCAGACTCCTATCTAAGATCGGATTGAAAGCAGGGCAACGCCCTACTGCGTACTCCCTCCGTCACACTTTCATTGATGTTCTTAAGCAAAAGGAAGTGGCTGAGTCTACAGTCGCTGATATCGTTGGCCATCATCACCCCTCAATGACATTTGGCCGATATGGTAAGCAAACAAAACTGAAACTTATGCTTAGTGCGGTGAACCAGTTCTCACTTCAACTGGGAGGCTCACATGAGTAAGTTCAACTATGATGAGTTGCACACGGTTTATAAGGCGTTCAAGCAAAGCTATTTTGAAGGGGATGAAACCTCGTTGCTTGCGTTATCAAAACAGTATGACTATCAAGATATCCACTGCCTCTATCAGCTTTTTGAGCGCCTCGAAGATAAGCCAAGCACGCCATCTATGTCATTAATGGCATTAGGAATAGATTGGCAAACACAGCAGGCACTGTTTGGTGACTTTGAAACACTGAGAGAAATTGCAGGGCTCGTAAGCCCTCCTCCCATGTCACACGTAGAGTGTTTTGATGCCTTTGTTCTACCTTATTGGACCATTATATCAAAGAAAGGGATTGTTCTTATTAGCACTAGAAGCCAAGAGCATTTTACTTTCGTACATCGTGTGTCAGGAGTAGAAATTCAAGTTAATATAAAGCGCTGACTCTCAATGTCATTTTGAAAAACCAAATCTCGTGAACACCTTAGAGCTCACGAGATTTACCTTTTAAATTATTATGAAGACCTTATCAATCGAACTCTCGGTCGGCACTCATTCTCCGTTTTTTGGGGGAAGCAGTGTTCAGGTTTTCCCTATTATCTAGGAGGGCGTCTTTCATCCCACATACAAGTGCCTGCTGTATTGGGTTGGCTTTGTTGCGTAATTCAATGGAACTAAATCAAGAACCTACCATAGACAGAACCTTAAGCA
>NZ_JBFRVF010000100.1:0-18282 GCF_041475025.1 Vibrio sp. 10N.222.49.C12
AGGTTGACTACTATTAATAATACTATGACAGAGTCCTTCGGTAATTAGACCGTCAACCTCCCTCGGTAATCACACGCTGCTGACTCTGTGTTCGTATTTTTCTAAAAATACATCATTTATTTACGTTAATAATTAAGTCAGTAAATCAATTACTTAATCCATGGTGAGATAAATTATGGAAAAGCTTGTAGAACGTTTTCTGAATTACGTTACTTTTGATACCAAATCCGATCCTTCTAATCAGCAGTGCCCAAGTTCACCGGGTCAAATCACCTTTGCTGAAGCCTTAAAGTCAGAATTGATCGCATTAGAGTTAGTTGATGTGTCTTTAGATGAGAATGGATATTTGATGGCAAAACTGCCGTCGAACGTCGATTACCCAGTACCTGCGATTGGCTTTGTGGCGCACATGGATACCGCTCCTGACGCATCAGGCGCCAATGTGAAACCACAAGTGATTAAAGATTACCGAGGTGGAACGATTGAATTAGGTGACAGTGGCGAGAGCTTAAACCCAAGCCAGTACCCAGATCTTGATTCTTTACATGGTCACGACCTGATTACGACTGACGGCACAACTCTGCTTGGTGCCGACAACAAAGCGGGTATCGCTGAAATCATCAGCGCGATTGCTTACCTGAAAGCGAATCCAGACATCAAACACGGCGACATCTGCATTGGTTTCACGCCGGATGAAGAGATTGGTCGCGGTGCGAACCTGTTTGACGTTGAAAAATTTGGCGCCGAGTGGGCGTACACCATCGATGGTGGCCCAGTAGGGGAGTTGGAATTTGAGAACTTCAATGCCACGAGCGCTGATGTTATCTGTCATGGCGTGAACGTTCACCCGGGAACCGCAAAAGGTAAAATGGTGAACTCGATGAACATTGCAGCGCAATTCCAATTGATGATGCCTGCGCAAGAAACACCTGAGTGCACAGAAGGTTATGAAGGTTTTTACCACCTGAAATCGGCTGAAATGGGTGTGGCTCGCTCTGAGCTGGGTTACATCATCCGTGATTTTGAACGTGAGGGTGTAGAAGCACGTAAGGCATTCATGCAACAGAAAGTCGATGAGCTGAATGAGCGCCTTGAGAAAGGCCGTGTTGAGCTGGTGCTAACCGATAGCTACTTCAACATGAAAGAGATGGTTGAACCGCATCAACATATTATTGAATTGGCCAAGCAGGCGATGATTGAGTGCAATGTCGAGCCAATGGTTAAACCAATCCGAGGTGGTACAGACGGTGCTCGTTTATCTTTCATGGGGCTACCATGTCCGAATATCTTTACTGGTGGCTACAACTTCCACGGTATTCATGAGTTCATTACCATTCAAGGCATGGAACAGGCGGTTAAAGTGATTGTTGAACTGTCACAACGCACAGCCGTTCACTACCAAAAATAGCGGCCTTTAGCACGATATCTCTTTGCTTTTTTTGAGAGTATTCAATAATACTCTCTTTAAGCATAAGGGAGTACGCAATGAAAAAGTTAGTTTTACTTTGCACCCACTTAGCCGTGGGTGCTTTTGGTTTTGGGCTGGGTGTTTACGCATTACCTATCTTGATTGAGCCTGATTCTCCTTCCTCAAGTTCTGTTGAAGCGATCAGTGAGCAGGCTATCTACACGGGTGAGTTCACTAAAGATCGACAAGACAGTGACTTCTTGCACTGGGGAGAAGGCATCGTCTCAGTATCCGAAAGTGCGATCGCTTTTGAAGGTGAATTGGCGCCGGGACCTGATTACAAGGTTTATCTCTCGCCTAAGTTCATTGAAACCGAGCACGCTTTCAATGACAGCAAGAACGAGTTATTGAGAGTCGGAGATGTGAAAACATTCGACCGCTTTATGGTTGAGCTTCCCGAAGGTACTGATCTTAATCGATTTAATACGGTTGTGATTTGGTGTGAAACTTTTGGCCAATTTATTACTTCTGCCAAGATAAAATGATAGCCTTACCAATAGCTGATTTAGGCACGTAAAAAAGCGCTCTATTTTTGAGCGCTTTTTCATAGCGAAGTCTCCGCTAATCGTTGTAAAGCTCGTCGTTGTAATGCTAAGGAATAAGTAATGGAAAAAGTGTGGCAAGTAATTGATTTTCTACTCGCTCATAAGTTTATTTTTAGTGCGTTGATTATCACTATTATTTTAATCATTCGCCGAATCACCTTATCTCAAATAAGAGGTGATGTTGCTTTCCTTAGTGAAGACCAACGTAACTGGATGTCACGAACCAAAAACGGCACATTCGCGATTATTGTTGTGACGTTATTTGTGCTGTGGAAATCCGAAATCAGCGAGTTTGCGCTATCTGTCACGGCCATTGCTGTTGCGATAGTAGTGGCTTCAAAAGAGATCATTTTGTGTTTCACCGGTTCTATTCAGCGTGCGAGTTCTCGTTCATTTAGAATCGGCGACTGGATCGAAGTGGGTAAAATCAGCGGTGAAGTGATTGAGCACAATCTGATGGCGACCGTGATTCAAGAAATCGATTTGTATCATGGGCAATATCACTTCACTGGCAAGACAGCCACGCTGCCTAATAGCATGTTCTTCACTTATCCAGTTAAGAACCTCAACTTCATGAAGCGTTATGTTTATCATAACTTTTTTGTGACGGTGAAAGACTTTGTAAACCTATACCCTATGCTGTCGGGTCTTATTGTGAAAATTGAAGAGCATTGCGAAGAGTTTATCGATGTTGCTCGCCGTTACAACGGTGTGATCGAAAAGCACGCTGGTGTTGACCTTCCGGGTTCTGAGCCTCACATCCATATCACAAGCAGTTCGACAGGTGAGCAAGAAGTCCATTTTATGATTTTCTGTCCAACCGAGAAGGCGGTTCATCTAGAGCAAGAGATTCGTAAAGATTTCATGGAAGCATACGCTGAAGCATTTCCTGTCAGTGCTTAATCCTGCAGTCCGCTGAGCCCCAAACAAAAGAAAGCCGAGAGCGATAATATCGACTCTCGGCTTTTTTGTTCTAACTATCTGTTCGTTTAATCTAGGTCAGCCAGTGGCAACCAATCGACTTTTACGCCTGCTTGTTCAAACATATCTTGGCTCACTTTGATTTTGTCTCCCCAGCGAGAAAGAAAGTCTTCACTTTGCTCTGGGCAGTGAACCGCAGAAATACCGGTTTGGATGATTTTCGCTGCGCAGTTTGGGCAAGGGAAGTGAGTCACCCAGATTTCACAGCTGTCCAAATCACGCTTGGCGAATAAGATCGCATTTTCTTCAGCGTGAAGTGTCTTGAGGTACTTCATCTCTCTGTCATCAGTATCCGCACTATCAGACACGCCATGTGGGTAGCCATTAAAACCAACAGAAACAATGCGGTTGTGCTTAGTGATTACGGCGCCGACTTGAGTTGAAGGATCTTTACTCCAAGAACCGACCAATTCCGCCATTTGATAGAAACGTTTAGCCCATTTTGAAATCATGAGAATTCCTTAACAATTAAATGTGAATGCTTATCTGTCTGACAATACATTATGTTAGACAATATCCATAGAGAACAAAAGCTGAGAGATTGATTTACTTAGGAATTGTAGCGTGTTTGTAATCACTTTATAAGCACTTGGTTTCAATTAACATATTGATACACTTTGGCCAGTTATAATTGATATTCCTCGGACATTTGAAGCAATTGTGTTACGTAACTTTTATGCTGTTCAATTTCTCATAAGTGACGGTATAACCATGCGTAAAAAGTTAATCCTTACGGCTCTTGCAAGCTCTCTTATTCTTGCTGGATGTGGGCAAGATGCTCAGAATGCCAAGCAAGCGCCTTTACCTCTCGTAGCTGTACAGGATGTTAGCGTCGTTTCTCACCAACAAAGTAAGTCGTACATCGGTCGTATTGAAGCCGTTGAAGACACGGCAATTACTGCACAAGTTTCTGGCTACCTGCAAAGCCGCCATTTCAAAGAAGGCCAAATGGTCGAGAAGGGGCAATTGCTTTACTCAATTGAGCCTTCATCATTTGAAGCAGAAGTAGCAAGCGCGAAAGCGGCTGTTGCTCAAGCGAATGCCAACCTTAAAAAAGCCGAACTTGATTTCAATCGTGGTAAGAACCTACTTCCTAAGGGCAGTATTTCTCAATCTGAATTTGATGCATTAACGGCAAACCTATTAGGTTCTCAAGCACAGTTAGAAGCAAGCCAAGCTCAGTTAAACGCCGCGAATGTCCAACTTTCTCACACCAAAATTATCGCGCCTTTCTCTGGAAGAATCAGTGACACTAAAGTAAGTAAAGGTGACCTAGTTTCACCGTCTTCAGGTGTTCTGACAACTTTGGTTAGCCTAGACCCAATCCATGCATCGTTCAGCATCAGTGAGCGTGAGCGTATTGAGTTAGGTATGGACCGAATTGAAGGTGACGGCAGCAGCGATTCTGATCGTGTTGAAGTGCAAATCATGCTTGAAAATGGCGAAGCATTCGAACATCTAGGTCAGCTCGATTTCTTGGGCAACCGTATCAACCTAAACACTGGTACGATCGCGATGCGCGCTATTGCCGATAACCCAGACCAGCAATTGCTTCCTGGTCAGCACGTTCGTGTTGATCTGCGTGAGAAGCAATCTATTGATGTCGTAACCATTCCTCGCCGCGCGGTTCAAACCGACCTTGAAGGCGACTTTGTTATGGTGTTAGTTGAAGGCGAAGCTGCTCCTGTGGCTGAGCGTAGAAACATCGAAATGGGTCGTCAGGTTGAAGGTGGTGTGATTGTTCATTCTGGATTAGAGAAAAACGACGCAGTCATCACTCAAGGCCTACAGCGTGTTCGCAATGGTATGTCTGTTCGTATTCAAGCTTCTGCTGAACAAGCTGAGTAAGGGGACTATTTATGTTAAGTCGTTTCTTTATTCAAAGGCCTAAGTTCGCCCTTGTTATATCCATAATCTTAACGCTGGCGGGTGCGATTTCTCTCGCTATCTTGCCAGTGGCTGAATATCCAAAAATTAGTCCACCGTCGGTTAGTGTGTCGGCATTCTACACGGGCGCAAGTGCTGAAGTGGTGGAACAGGCGATAGCCGACCCCATAGAAACGTCGGTTAACGGCGTTGAAGATATGATCTACATGTCTTCTAAAAGCGCTAACGATGGTTCATACAACCTTAATGTGACCTTTGATGTTGGTACTGACCCAGATATGGCTCAGGTCAACGTTCAGAACCGAGTTGCTCAAATCGAATCGAAGCTTCCGCAAGAAGTTCGAATGGTGGGTGTCACCGTTAAAAAGCGTTCACCAGACCTTTTGATGGTATTGAACTTCTACTCTCCAAACGGTGAGTACAACGACCAATTCTTGATCAACTACGTGAACTTGAACATTAAAGATCAGCTGGCTCGTGTGAAGGGCATCAGTGAAGTTAACGTGTTGGGTGGTGGTGAATACGCGATGCGTGTTTGGTTAGATCCTGAGAAAATGGCTAACCTCAATATCACCACTTCAGACGTGAATCGCGCGTTGGCAGAGCAGAACGTTCAAGTTGCTGCAGGCCGTATTGGTGCTGCACCTTATAACAACGCACAAGAAGTGCAGTTCAACTTGGTAACAAAAGGCCGATTAGAAACAGCTGATGAGTTTGAAAATGTTGTTCTTCGTGCAACTCAAGACGGTTCAACGGTTTACTTAAAAGACATTGCACGTGTTGAGCTTGGTAAAAAGTTCTACGACGGTAATGGTAAATACCGTGGTCAAGATGCGTCGATCGTAACGCTGTCACTTCAATCAGACGCTAACGCGCTGGAAAGTGGCAAAGCTGTGATGGCGATGCTGGAAAACTTAAGCAAGAACTTCCCAGAAGGCGTGGCGTATGAAGCAAGTTACGACACTACACTGTTTGTTGCTGAGTCGATCAAAGGGGTAGTAAAGACCTTAATCGAAGCCATCTTGCTGGTTATTGCGGTAACGTACCTGTTCTTGGGTAGTGCGCGTGCAACCTTGATTCCTGTAGTTGCGATTCCGGTATCTTTGATTGGTACGTTTGCCATCATGCAGATGACGGGTTTCACCATCAACACGGTAACCCTGTTTGGTTTGATACTAGCGATTGGTATCGTAGTAGATGATGCGATCTTGGTTATCGAGAACGTTGATACCACAATGGCTAAAGACCCAACCATTTCACCGCGTAAAGCCACGCTTATTGCGATGAAAGAAGTAACGGGGCCGATCATTACGTCGACCTTGGTTCTACTTGCGGTATTCATCCCTGTTGCAATGCTTCCTGGTATTACTGGCATCATGTACCGTCAGTTCGCTCTGACTATCTGTATCGCGGTTGTTATCTCTTCAATTAACGCATTAACGCTATCACCTGCATTGTGTTCACTGGTTCTTAAGCAGGGTGGTGGTAACACGGCGCGTTGGTACCAAGCATTTAACCGTGGTCTAGAGTCTGTTACTAACAAATACGGTCAAGTGGCTGGCTTCTTAGTTAAGAAAGGCGTTCTGCTGTTCACTTTCTTCTTTGTGGCTTTGGCGGCTGTGACTTATTTTGCGAAGACAACGTCTACGGCGTTTGTACCTCAAGAAGATAAAGGCATTTTGCTGGTTAACGTTCAGCTTCCTGACGCGGCATCCTTGTCTCGAACCGAAGAAGTGACTAAGCAGCTGCTTGAAATGGTTGAACAAGAGCCGGGTGTTGATGGCGTAACACTGGTTAACGGCTACGCATTTATGACGGGCGCTTCTGCGTCGAATGGTGCGTCAATGTTCATCAAGCTTCACGATTGGGACATGCGTAATGCACTGGATGGTCAACACTCTGCTCAGGCTATCTCACAGCGTATTAATGGTCGTGCTGCGACTGAACTTCCTCAAGCTGTCGTGTTTGCGATGGGGCCTCCAGCAGTACCGGGTATGGGTGCAGCGTCTGGTTTTGAATTCGTTCTTGAAGATACATTAGGTCGTAGCCGAACTGATCTAGCGATGGTTATGAATGACGTGATTGCAGAGGCCGCTAAACAGCCCGAGATTTCACATACATTCAGTACCTTCCGTGCCAATGTACCGCACTACTATGTCGACATTGACCGTGAGAAAGCGCAGCAACTTGGTATTCCGTTGTCGGAAATCTTCCAAACACTACAAGGTAACTTAGGTTCTCTGTACGTGAATGATTTCACCATGTTTGGTAAAAACTTCCGCGTAACCATGCAAGCTGACAGTGAACACCGTAGCAGCATGGATGACCTACAACGATTCCACGTTCGTTCGTCTAATGGCGAGATGATCCCGTTAAGCACATTGGTGACTTACGACCAGATCTTCGAACCAGATGTAGCATGGCGTTACAACATGTACCGCAGTGCCGTGATTCAAGGTCAACCTGCAGAAGGTTACTCAAGTGGTGATGCGATTGCGGCAATGGAACGCGTAGCTGCAGAAGTATTGCCTCAGGGGTATCAGTACGAATGGACAGGCATGGCTTACCAAGAAGTACTAGCAGGTAACCAAGCGATCTTTGCTTTCGCACTGGCTCTGATCTTCATCTACCTGTTTATGGTGGCTCAATACGAGAGTTGGACAATTCCGATTGCGATTATCCTCGTGGTACCTGTCGCAACCTTAGGCTCCTTCTTGGCATTGAATCTAACGGGCACTCCGCTGAACCTTTATGCACAAATAGGTTTGGTTCTCTTGATAGCCTTGGCCGCGAAGAACGCAATCTTGATTGTGGAATTCGCAAAGGTTGAGCGTGAAGAGAAAGACGCACCGATTGAAGATGCGGCGGTGAAGGGCGGTACTTTACGTTTCCGTGCTGTGAACATGACGTCTTGGTCGTTCATCTTAGGTATCTTCCCGCTTATCTTTGCTGCGGGCGCAGGTCACGTGAGTCAGAACTCTTTGGGTATTTCACTGATCGGCGGCCTGTTATGTGTATTACTGGCGGGTACGTTCCTAATCCCTGGCTTCTACGCATTCGTGCAACGTAAGCGTGAGAAAGCACACGGTGGTAATACCAAGCTGGTTCCGCTTGATGACGAATAGAGGATTGAGTGTCTTGTAAGATTCGTCTCTGACAAGACCAACCCTCGGAAAACTAATTCCTTGTAAAAACTAAGGTTTAGCATTGCGCTAAGCCTTTTTTTATTCCACTTATGAATAAAAACGCCTTTTATATAAACAAATGTTTGTCATGTGATAGAGCTAACACTCTAATTTGGGTTTTGTAATAAAATGATGTTTTATTGGTAAGTATATGTTTAATTTGATTTTAACAAGGTTCAGCTAACGGTTGTATGCTCGAAAACATTTGCACAATAGTGTGAAGTGTTTCAAAATTACGAAGTTATATTGAAATTTTTTGTGCATTGAGGTTCTTATGAAAGTCATTGATTTATTTAAACACCGAGGCGATAGCATGTCTTCGCAACACTCAGAGTTTATGCAATGGATGTCTCCAGCTCTTAGAGATTACTGGGGCGACTTTCTTAATCGTACGCAAAATAGACATTTCTTTGCGTGGGTTCGTGATCACCACAAACCTGCTGTCAATGAAGATGCACCAGAGATGCCGGTGGAACAGCCGATCGTACTTAAGCCAGAAGCACAACTTGTGTTTGATGAGCTTAATCAACAGATCGGTGAAGTCATCCATACTGGCGACTGGATCAATGTAAGTCAAGACCGTATTAACCAGTTCGGCCTTGTTACTGAAGATATGCAGTGGATTCACACTGAGCCTGAAAAAGCGGAAACAGACTCTCCGTTCAAAACAACCATCGCACATGGTTTTTTAACTTTATCTCTGCTTCCTCGATTGACTGACAGTGTTGACCCTGACAAGTCTCAATTCCCAACAGCGAAGATGGTCGTAAACATTGGTCTTAACCAAGTACGTTTCCCATACCCTGTTAAATCGGGCAGTAATGTTCGTGCTAAAAGTACGCTAACAAAAGTAACGCCAATTAAGAAAGGCCTAGAGATTGAACGCGAAATTCGCGTCGAAATCGAAGGTATTCGTCGTCCTGGCGCTGTGATCGTTTCAGTGATTCAACTTCACTTCTAAGTGGTTTGTAAAGAAGCGATTTATAAAGATTCAAAAAAAGAGAGAGCATAGTGCTCTCTCTTTTTGTTTACATTAGATAAAACTATCCCACTTATTTAATGCGAGTGTAGCCGTACTCTTCGATAAGTTCTTGCCCTTGCTTTGACTTCACGAACTTGATGAAGTCTTTGCTCTCGTCAGAAACTGAGTCTGTCTTGTGCAGCAACAAGAATGGGCGAGCCAATTCATAGCTGTGGTTAGCAATGTTCTTAGATGTTGGCTCTACGCCTTCAAATGTAATTGCTTTAATCGAACGGTCGATTGAACCAACAGAGATAAAACCAATCGCGTGTGGGTTATGGTTAACAATCGTTTTAACCATGCTGTTGCTGTTTACAACCAAGTTATTTGGGTTGATGTCAGACACTAGACGGTCATTAATGATCTTCGTTAAACCAAGCAAACTTTCGAAGCTATAGCGTGAGCCAGAAGACGCTTCGCGAGTGACAACTGCGATAGGCTGATCTGCGCCACCCACAGCTTTCCAGTTCGTGATTTTGCCTTTGTAGATATCGAACAGCTGCTCACGTGTAACGTTGCTTACAGCGTTTGAGCGGTTAGTTACTACAGCTAGGCCGTCAAAGGCAATTGGAAATACCTTCAACTTCTCGTCTTGTTCGCGGTCGGTTAAATAACGCGAGCTCATACCGATGTCAGAGACACCTTTATTAACCATGGTAATACCTGCTGTAGAACCAATGCCCTGAACCGCAATATAGTTATCAGGGTGAGTCTTGTTGTACTCCTCAGCTAATACATCCATCACTCGTGATACTGAAGTGGAGCCCGAAATAGTGGTTTCTTGTGCTAAAGCAGCATGAGAAGACAGGGCTAAGGATAAAAGAGAGGCAAGCGCGACTCGTAACATAAACAACTCCTAGTTAATAACATTTGTCGCATATGATAGGTCGGTTATATGACACTTTTGTGAAATTCCATACTCTCGATGTATAGCTGTTCGCTTGATGAGTCGTAGCTTTCTGGGTTTCCGAGAGCAAGATTCGTTTCTGGGAGCAGGGCAGGTATTTTGATTACGCTTGTTCGCTAAAATGTTTGTTGAGTCCTAAGCTAAGTAGAGGAATTCACTACTTAGAAGTTTCTATTAAGTTACAAGGGGTGTTATGTCCGTCATTCATATCGAGCTGAATCGTCTTTTAATTGGGGCCGAGAGGCTCTGTATATCTCGAAATCGAAGTTTACCTGTCGAGCTAGGCAAATCCCTATATGAAGAGTGTGAGGGTGGTGTGCTGTTTTCTCAGGCGCATTATCTACTCGACTCATCTCACAGTGATTATACAAACGAGATCGTCTGCGTGACTTTTGATGAGTCGCTGTCTTGTTGGTTAGTGATGGTGCCGCTTGAAGGGGATGTCGAAACCGACTCTGTGAATTGGGGGCCGTATCCGTACCTTCCTAAATCGAAGGATCTTGATGCTATTTTGGCGGAAATAGAAAAAGACCCTAAATCGTACTTCTGGTCATAGTCACTCTGTTTTCACGTTTGCTGGTGGCCTGCTCGCAAAGCTGAATCAATGAGTATCAAAACTCAACCACTGAATCCCAAAGCCAAATCATCTCATCCCACACCCAAGTGGCTTAATATTGAAGCCACTTGGTTTACACCAGTTCCCAACTAAGACGTCCACATCAATCTATCGCTTTGTTTCTTTAAACTTGCGGCTTTACGCTCTGCAGTTGTGCTTGTGCCACTAGCGATCGGAAGTCTTTTGGTGTTTTTCCGTGATACGTTTTAAAGGCCGTGCTGAAGTGAGCGGCACTTTTAAAGCCTGACTCATACGCGATTTGAGTGATCGACTTATCCGATGTTCTTAGTTGAGTGGCTGCATGAGCAATACGTTTTATCTTTAATAAGTTTGAGAACGACAGATCTTCAGCCGATAAGCGACGTTTAAGCGTAGCCGGTGACATTCCCATGTAACTGGCGAGCGTATCCAAAGAGATATTGTTTTCAATGTTTTGCTCGATGTAATGAATGACTCTTTGGGTCACGGTTAACCTTGAAGCTCGAGCAATAATAGCCAATAGAGCTGGGTACTGTTCCACCATCAAAGACAGCAAACTTAAGCCTAATTGAGTGAGTGCGTAGTCATTCTGAGAAGAAGAGTTGGCCAGTGACATGATGAGATCTTTCAACTGACAGAGCTCAGTATCCGTTTGATTGAACTTAATGTACTTGTCTGGGATTCGAGCGGACTCTAAATCGCTGAACTGATTAATGAACTTTTGAAAAATAGCCAAATCAAAATCTAAGCAGGTTGCGCTGAATTCGCCATTTTCAGTGTTAACCGTGATGTCTTTAATCTGACCAGAATTGTAAAGGGTGAAATCTCCCGCTTGCAACGAGGCTTGAGTACCATTGGGCAACACAAAAGAAATGCTGCCTTTCGACACTATAAAGATACCGTTTTTAGAGGCAGGATAACGTTCTCGTCTCCTGGGAATGAAGTTTCTGAACTGAGTAACTGTGATTGATGACATAGTGAGCTTCTTTGACGTTGTAAATTGATTGCTTATTGATTGTTTTTTTTAAGTATTGTTTAAGCATGAGACATTTACAAAAAAGGCGCTAATAATTAGCGCCTTTAGAAGTGAACCTTTGAAGCCTTTGACCTTGATAGCTTTGACCTTGAAAGCTTTGACCTTGAAAGCCGTAACCTTGAAAGCTGTAGCTGTTAAAGGCTTTAAGCTTCGGTTTCGTTTGTCGTTTCAGGCTTGCTAGGCAAGTCCGCAAATACTTGAGTAGGTTTTGCTACTAAGTTACGGTTTTCCTGATTAACTTCAGAGAGAACTACTTCTAAAACGTCTCCCAGTTTGTATACCATTTCTTTATCGATAGATACAGTACCCATATCACCGTTGCACTCTATTCTTTCTTTATTATTAAGAATGAGAGATCCAGGGATAAATGCAGCAGCACCATTTTCAAGTAAACGTACACGCATACCTGCACGGTTAATATCGAAAATCTCAGCTTGGAAACGAGTTTCTTCTGCTGGAGCATTGGCTAGAGTGCGAGCATACAACCAATCGCCAACATTACGCTCAGCCATGCCGTGGTGACGGCGGTGCAGGGCAAGTTCATCACCGATAGTTTCATCTGGTGTTTGAATTGGCGCTTTACCTAAGATGTGTGCTTTAAGCATACGGTGGTTAATCATGTCGCCATATTTACGAATTGGAGAAGTCCAAGTTGCGTAAATATCTAATCCCATCGCGTAGTGCGGTGCAGGCTCATTGCTGATCTCGCTATACGCTTGGAATTTACGAATACGGTTGTCGTAGTAGCTGTTATCTAAAGAACCTAACCAACGACGTAGAGTAGCAAAACCTTCTAGAGAAATGATTTGCTCTTCAGTGAACGGCGTTTCCGCTTGCGGGTTTACCAGTTCAAGAACGTCGGAGATTTTCTCAGCCTTGAAACCAGAATGGCAGTTAAACACACCTTGGTTGAAGCTCTCTTTTAGTACTCGGCCCGCACAGATGTTCGCGCTGATCATTGATTCTTCAACCAGCTTGTTTGCGCTACGACGCATGTCAGCGTGGATAGCGACAACATCGTTATCTTCGCTCAGTTCAAAGCGGTAGTCAGGGCGATCTGGGAACACAACAGCGTTTGCTGAGCGCCATGCTGAACGTGCTTGAGCAAATTGGTGAAGATCAGAAACAATTGCAGCAATCTCTTCTGATGGTTGCCATTTCTCTGATGCACCTGTTTCTAGCCAGTCTGATACGTTGTCGTAAGCAAGACGAGCATGAGATTTGATGTTTGCAGCGAAGAAGTTAATGTCATCACCGATAACGCCATCTTTAGATACCGTTACTGTGCAGCAAAGTGCAGGACGAACTTCGTTCTCGATCAGTGAACATAGGTTGTCAGCAAGATCACGAGGCAACATTGGGATGTTGCGACCAGGAAGGTAGATAGTGAAACCGCGCTCGCGTGCCACTTTATCCATCGCATCATCTGGAGAGATGTAAGCCGTTGGATCAGCAATTGCGATAGTCAGTTCAAAATCACCGTTCTCTTTCTTCTTCGCGTAAAGCGCGTCATCCATATCTTTTGTGCTTTCGCCATCGATAGTCACAAAAGGGACGTGCGTCATGTCTACACGTTCAAGATCGGCGTCATCGTTGATTAGCCAGTTGTCGATGCCTTCAGGCTCGCTGTTTGGTAGATCGTTTTGTGCCAGCGTTACCCACCAAGGTGCAATCTTGTCGTCAGCGTCTGTGATTTTCTCAGAGATCTGAGCCAAGAAACCATTGTCACCTTTTAATGGGTGTTGAACGATATGAGCAACAACCCAGTCACCTTCTTTAAGCGTTTCAGGGTTTAGACCCTTCATTGCTTTCGCTTTAAGTTGCAGTTTTTTGAGCTGCGGGTGATCAGGAACAACGTTCAATCGGCCTTTGAAAAGCTTAACTCGTGCAATAAAGCGAGTAAGACCTTGTTCAACCAATTCCTCAGGCTCTGCTACTTCGCGCTCTTTCTCTGTGCGAATGATGGCAATCACCTTGTCACCGTGCACACACTTCTTCATGTACGGAGGCGGGATAAAGAAGCTTGTTTTGCTATCAACTTCGAGAAAACCAAAACCTTTTTCAGTGGCTTTGATGGTACCTTCCTTTTTAGGGAGGGTTTCTTGGATTTGCTGCTTGAGCTGAGCGAGTAGAGGATTATCTTGAAACATTTTGACTTTTATCTATCGAGGACAATTGAGCACACTATAATCATTGCGAGGCTTGATTACTACTTAAAGGCGAAGTGAGCGTTAATTAATTGCCCTCTTATTTAACTAGGTCAATTTGCTAGGAGATGGGTGCTGTGACGAGATATTCATCAAGTTTTGACGATATGATAACCAGTATTGATGTAAAAGCGAAAAATATGTGATGTATTTCAATTTTTTCTGGATTTTTTTATGCATTTAGGGAATAATCCGCCTCCCTTAGACGTCCCTAATGGCTTGAAGTGTTTTATTACTGCTTCGTAACTCTGAATGGAATCAGTATCTGATTGGATCAGTATTGGAATTGATAGAGCTCCCGGGACCTTTTGTTTACTTATATATAGTGGGATCCCAATGTCCGAATCTGTAATTCAATTTAATGAATTAGCCCTAAACGATAACATTCTTTCAGCTCTTGATAGCATGGGTTTCGTTTCTCCGACTCCAATCCAAGCAGCAGCTATTCCTCTTCTTCTTGAAGGCCGTGACGCACTAGGTAAAGCACAGACTGGTACTGGTAAAACAGCAGCATTCTCTCTGCCTTTACTTAACAAAATCAACCTGAACCAACACAAACCACAAGCAATCATCATGGCTCCTACTCGTGAGCTAGCGATTCAAGTTGCTGCGGAAATCAAAAACCTTGGCCGTGATATCAAAGGTCTTAAAGTTATTGAAATCTACGGTGGTGCTTCAATTGTTGACCAAATGCGTGCTCTAAGCCGCGGTGCTCACATTGTTGTTGGTACTCCAGGTCGTGTTAAAGACTTACTAACTCGTGACCGTCTACACCTAGATGAAGCACACACATTTGTTCTTGATGAAGCAGATGAAATGCTGAAAATGGGCTTCGTAGATGACGTTACTTGGATCCTAGAGCAAGCTCCAGAATCTGCACAACGTGTACTTTTCTCTGCAACTATGCCTCCAATGGTTAAGACTATTGTTGACCGTTACCTACGTAACCCGGCTAAAGTTGACGTTGCTGGTACTAACCACACAGTTGATAAAGTAGCGCAGAACTTCTGGGTTGTTAAAGGCGTAGAAAAAGACGAAGCAATGTCTCGTCTTCTAGAAACTGAAGAAACTGACGCGTCAATCGTATTCGTACGTACTCGTCAAGACACTGAGCGTCTAGCTGATTGGCTATCTGCACGTGGCTTCAAAGCTGCTGCACTGCACGGTGATATTCCTCAGTCTCTACGTGAGCGTACTGTTGATCACATCAAACAAGGTGTTATCGACATCCTAGTTGCAACTGACGTTGTAGCTCGTGGTCTTGATGTTCCACGCATCACTCACGTATTCAACTACGACATCCCATTCGATGTTGAATCTTACATCCACCGTATTGGTCGTACTGGCCGTGCTGGACGTAAAGGTAAAGCGATCCTACTAGTTCGCACTAACCAAATTCGCATGCTTCGCACAATCGAGCGCGTAACTAAGTCTCAAATGGAAGAAATTCAACTTCCTCTACGTGACCAAGTTGCTGCTGCACGTGTTGCTAAGCTTGGCGCTGAACTTGAAACTGAGAAAGAAAGCAAAGCACTAGAAAACTTTGCAGGTCTTATCTCTACTCTTCAAGAGTCTCTAGAAGTTGATGCTGCTACTCTAGCTGCAATGCTTCTTAAGCGTCAGCAAGGTAAGAGCCCACTATTCTACGTTGGCGAAGACCCAATGATCGCTGCTATTGAGCGTGATAAGAACCGTCGCAAAGAGCGTCGTGAAGATCGTGACAACGGCCGTGACGGTGGTGGTCGCAACTTCAATACTCAAGATTGGGATACTTACCAACTACAAGTTGGCCGTGAGCAAGGCGTTCAGGTTAAAGACATCGTTGGCGCACTAGCAAACGAACTTGGCCTAACTAAAGGTTCTATCGGTGCTATCAAGCTAGACCAAGGTTCTACTTACGTTCAACTGCCAAAAGCAATGAACTCTGAAACTGCTGGTAAGCTAAGCAAACTTCGCATTCGTCAAAAAGAAGCTGGCGCTGTAGTTGTTGATTTCAATGACTTCCGTGAGCCTCGTCGTGGCGGCGGCGGTCGTGATGGCAACCGTGGTGGCAACCGTGGCGGTCGTGATGGTGGCGGCTACCGTGGTAACCGTGAAGGCGGCAACCGCGAAGGCGGTCGTGGTGGATACCGTGGCAACCGTGATGGTGCTCGCGATGGTAACTCTGCTGGCGGACGTGATGGCGAACGTCGTTTCGACCGTAATCGTGGTGGCGATCACCGTGGTAACTTCCGTGGCGAACGTGGCCATGGTAACGGCAATGGCGGTGGTAACCGTGGTCGTCGTCCAGAGCGCAACGAAGGTTAATCAACCTGTCGCTTAGACGCTTTAGGTCTAGACAATGAATTTAAAAGCCGAGCGTAATGCTCGGCTTTTTTGTGCCTGCTATTTGAACTTAAGCTTTGGTTGGCTCGATATTCGTAGCTAACTTACTTTAATCAAGCTTCGTTCCTGTAACTATGCTTCGTCCATGAAACTAAGCATCGCGCCTAGAACGAATGTTAGTGCCAAAACTTAGCTGTATCGCGTTCTAAGCCTATACAAAAAGAACGTGCTACAAGATACTGAAACAAAGAGTGAAGGCTATCTAAGCGTCGTTACAGTGCATCTATTCGTAGAGTTGTGCTCGAAGGCAATCAAAATAAGATCAGATCACTATTCTCAACTTCAGTGAGCTTTTTGATGCAAACACTGAGCAATTGAGAAATCGAGCAAAAAGTTATCGGTAATGATAAGCAGACGACAGGGAAGGGGGGTTGTTTTTCAAGCGGATCACCTGCATTTGTTCGAGTCGCTTTAATTAACTGAATCAAGTTAAAAATAACGTGAGCACTCGTTTGCGTCACCTGTTCATTAATTTTCTTATTCAACTATTTTTTAATTCCGCTCTCGAAATAAATAATTTAATGACCAAGATCAACTTAATTGTGTTCATTTAGTGATTTTTTCAAAACAAAAGTTGAAAGATTCAAAAATTATTGAATAATGGACTTAACTAAAATTGAAGTAAACACTTCATCCAATTCGTACTGAAACAGGATCCATATCCAATGTCTAATTCGTTTGTTCTGGTTATTAACTCGGGTAGTTCATCCCTAAAATTTGCTGTAATCGATTCTGTTTCTGGTGAAGCAGTATTAAGTGGCCTAGGGGAGTGTTTTGGTCTTGAAGATGCTCGTATGAGCTGGAAATTCCAAGGCGAGAAAACTGAAATTGCCATTCAAGGTGAAGATAACCACCACAAAATTGCCATTGGCAAATTGGTTGGCCTGATGGAAGACCTAGGCTTCACGGCTGATATCGTGGCTATCGGTCACCGTATCGTACACGGCGGTGAGAAGTTCACTCAAACGGTTCGCATTACTGAAGAAGTAACGAACGAAATTGAAAGCCTATCTGACCTAGCTCCACTTCATAACCCAGCAGGTGCTATCGGTATCCGTGCTGCAATTGAAGCTTTCCCTTCTCTACCTCAGTTCGCTGTATTTGATACTGCTTTCCACCAAACAATGCCTCAACGTGCATTCACTGGTGCAATCGCAAAAGAGCTATACACAGACTTCGGCGTACGTCGCTACGGTTTCCACGGCACTAGCCACTACTTCGTTAGCCGTGAAGCTGCGAAGATGGTTAACAAGCCAATCGAAAAATCGAGCTTCATCTCTGTTCACCTAGGTAACGGCGCATCTGTATGTGCTATTAAAGATGGTAACAGTGTTGATACTTCTATGGGCTTCACACCACTTTCAGGCCTAATGATGGGCACACGTTGTGGTGACCTAGACCCAGGCATCATCGAATACCTACTTAAGAAAGGCTGGTCACAAGAGCAAGTATTTAACTCTCTAAACAAGGAGTCTGGCTTCCTTGGCGTGTCTGGTCTTACGAGCGATGCTCGTGGCATCTTAGAAGCAATGGAAGAGGGCCACGAAGGCGCTAAGCTTGCGTTTGAGGTGTTTACTTACCGCGTAGCGAAATACGTTGCTTCTTACCTAGCAACGCTAGATTCTTTAGACGGTATCATCTTCACTGGTGGTATCGGTGAGAACTCTCTACCAATTCGTCGTGAGATCTTAAACAACCTTAAGATTCTAGGTTTCGTTGAAGATGTAGCAGGTAACGAATCTGCTCGCTTTGGTGCTGAAGGGATCATCGCTAAGTCTGAAATGTTAGACGCAGTAGCAATGGTTATCCCAACCAACGAAGAATTCGTGATCGCCCAGCAGTCGGTTGAACTGCTGTAATTTTTTCAAAAACAGATAGTTAAAAGCGAGCTTAGTGCTCGCTTTTTTGATCTTATATGTTGGATAGACCATCGCAAAGCACGCGAATGCCGAGCACTCATCGCTCCCTACATTGACTGCTGCAATTCACTTTTTAGCTCCAAACTAGTGAGGTTAGTGTTGGCTTGTTTATGCCCAGACTTTTCTAAGTGTGATTACCGAGGGAG
>NZ_JBFRVF010000101.1:0-539 GCF_041475025.1 Vibrio sp. 10N.222.49.C12
ACCAACCAAAGTGATGATGTTGAGAAGCTCCGAATCGAACCAACTGAGTTCAATGTGGGCGGTGCACTTAAATCGAATGGATTTTCGGTTGAGATAAAAGAAGATTCGGCTAATCCGGGTACTTACATTGGCTTTATTACCAACGGTTCGGGCGCTGAAATCCCAGTGTTTACGATTGCTTTCTCTACGAGCACATTGGGTGAATACACCTTTACTCTGCTTGAAGCGTTAGACCATGTAGATGGTTTAGATAAGAACGATCTGAGCTTTGATCTGCCTATTTATGCGGTTGATACGGACGGCGACGATTCATTGGTGTCTCAGCTTAATGTGACTATCGGTGATGATGTTCAAATCATGCAAGACGGTACGTTAGATATCACCGAGCCAAATCTTGCTGACGGTACAATCACAACCAACACCATTGATGTAATGCCAAATCAAAGTGCTGATGGCGCGACGATCACTCAGTTTACTTATGACGGTGTCGTAAACACACTGGATCAAAGCATTTCAGGTGAACAGCAATTTAGCTTCAC
>NZ_JBFRVF010000102.1:0-246 GCF_041475025.1 Vibrio sp. 10N.222.49.C12
TCTTCAATTTAAGATTTTGTCGGCTCAATGAATACTGACTTCAAAACTACAAAAAGTAATTCTAAAGCTATTATCTTTCCAACAGAAAGATAATGAATTGACTGTGCCAAATACCTTCTTTCTACAAGAGAAAGTAGTCATTCGTATTGGTCACTCAGTTCATTGAAACCAAATTTGATTCCGAGGAATCTGTTTTACTTCTCTTTAAAAAAGGGAAGATAAAACGTTTTGATATTCATCAACGAG
>NZ_JBFRVF010000103.1:0-258 GCF_041475025.1 Vibrio sp. 10N.222.49.C12
TCTCTATAATGCCGCCTCACTGACACGGCAGACGCCACAAGGCTTCAGCGAGAAATGTTAGTAAGGCAACTAGCTTTAAGCGATGATTCGCTTCTACTTTTAGAAAGTAGGAATTAATTCCAAATAAGTGTTTGACACTGAGAATTAAATCGCTAGAATGGCCGCCTCTTCCGAAGTGATGTAAGTCACAACGAAGAGAAGCTCTTTAACAATTTAAACCTATCAATCTGTGTGGGCACTCGTTGATGAATATCAAAA
>NZ_JBFRVF010000104.1:0-733 GCF_041475025.1 Vibrio sp. 10N.222.49.C12
TGTGATCACCAAGCGATTCTGTCGTACCTTAACTACCAAGCGACTTTGTCGTTAGCCTAATTACCGAGGGAAATTGACGGTTCTACTTTTTACGTAATCCTTTGACTATCACTGTGAATTAGTCAAAGGGTGTATAGGATGATCGTTATGGATGCTAAATCCCAACTTACCGTGGATGTCATTGCTAAAGTGGCACTTAACAAAATCTCTATTCTCAATGCCTCGAAACTGCTCAATAAATCCCCCCGAACCATTGAACGTTACCTTAGGCGATACCGTACCGATGGTATTCGTTTCGTTGTTCATGGCAACACAGGAAGAGCACCTGCTAATAAAATCCCCGTGACCTTAAAGAAGCAAGTTCAAGCTCTGATAAAAGCCAAGTATTACGACTTTAACATACTTCATTTGGCAGACATGCTGGAAGTGTTTGAAGGCATCAAAGTAAAGCGAGAGACACTTCGTACCTGGGCGCACGAAATCCATCACGTAAAACGAGCTAAACATCGCCGCTCCAAAGTAAGAAGACGACGAGAGCGCATGGAGGCAGAAGGCTTAATGCTGCAAATGGACGGCAGCCCTCACCTTTGGTTCGGGGACAAAAAGTCCTGCCTTATTGCTATGATTGATGACGCAACCAGTGACGTTCATGCAGAGTTCTTTCCTTCAGAAACTACGGAAGGCTGCCTCAAAGTAATGAAGGCTTATATCGAAAAAAAAGGGCTTTTTAAGA
>NZ_JBFRVF010000105.1:0-719 GCF_041475025.1 Vibrio sp. 10N.222.49.C12
TTTTTTTCGATATAAGCCTTCATTACTTTAAGGCAGCCTTCCGTAGTTTCTGAAGGAAAGAACTCTGCATGAACGTCACTGGTTGCGTCATCAATCATAGCGATAAGGCAGGACTTTTTGTCCCCGAACCAAAGGTGGGGGCTGCCGTCCATTTGCAACATTAAGCCTTCTGCCTCCATGCGCTCTCGTCGTCTTCTTACTTTGGAGCGGCGATGTTTAGCTCGTTTTACATGATGGATTTCGTGCGCCCAGGTACGAAGTGTCTCTCGCTTTACTTTGATGCCTTCAAACACTTCCAGCATGTCTGCCAAATGAAGCATGTTAAAGTCGTAATACTTGGCTTTTATCAGATCTTGAACTTGCTTCTTTAAGGTCACGGGGATTTTATTAGCGGGTGCTCTTCCTGTGTTGCCATGAACAACGAAACGAATACCATCGGTACGGTATCGCCTGAGGTAACGTTCAATGGTTCGGGGGGATTTATTGAGCAGTTTCGAGGCATTGAGAATAGAGATTTTGTTAAGTGCCACTTTAGCAATGACATCCACGGTAAGCTGGGATTTAGCATCCATAACGATCATCCTATACACCCTTTGACTAATTCACAGTGATAGTCAAAGGATTACGTAAAAAGTAGGACCGTCAATTTCCCTCGGTAATTAGGCTAACGACAAAGTCGTTTGGTAGTTAAGGTACGACAGAATCGCTTGGTGATCACA
>NZ_JBFRVF010000106.1:0-1894 GCF_041475025.1 Vibrio sp. 10N.222.49.C12
GAATGCTCCGAAATATGCACTTTTGACAGTTTTGCGTAGGACGCACTTGCCATATGCATCAACGCCGTGAATACTGAACACATTCTTGGCAAGGTCAACGCCAATAGTTTGAATGGTGGACATAGTCACCTCCAGTTCTTCAGCGTGTACTAAGTAAGTATGGCACGCAGAGTGTCAGGTAGAGGGAGTCCATATCATTCGTTATATCAATCAGTTGGAAATAATATGAATTATAAAGAAAAGTTAAAATCTGATAGATTTCGATCTTCCACAATTGGAGGTCGAGATTTCAACGAAGAAATGGAAAGTGATCGCGGTAGAGCAGTGAATTCTGCAGCAGTAAGACGCTTACAACAGAAAACACAAGTTTTCCCTTTAGAATCTAATGCAGCAGTACGAAGCCGTTTAACGCACTCGCTAGAAGTTCAGCAGGTCGGCCGCTACATAAGTAAAATTATTCTCAAAGAGCTGAGCAAGCAGGGGATTGATCTCTCGGAGTATTCGGAGGGCTTTGTTAGTGCTGTCGAGGTATCATGTTTACTACATGATATCGGTAACCCACCATTTGGGCATTTTGGCGAAGAAGCTATTAATCTATGGACGAAGACTTTTCTTGCTAAATCAATAAATGATGCTTTTGGTGAGGAGCCAGAATGCCAGAAATTAATTAAGGACCTTTGTAATTTTGAAGGTAACGCACAGGGAATCAGGCTACTACATCAGATTCAAGCTTTGAATCTTACATATACTCAATTGGCTTGTTTGGTAAAATACACTAGAGCTGCTTACGAAGATAAGCCTTCAACTGATGATGAATTTTGCTACAGGAAAAAAAAGCCAGGTTTTTACCTAACGGAAGAAGCTCTGTATAAATCTATACAAGAAAAGCTTGGTATTGAAGATGGTGCGAGATTCCCTCTAACTTATATTATGGAAGCTGCGGATGATATATCTTACTGTATCGCAGACGTTGACGATGCAGTCGACAAAGGTATTCTTTCAATAGATAAACTTCATTCTGAAATAACGAGAATATGGGAATCTTTTCGTGGTAAAGAGGGTGTTGATGATACTGTTGTTGATGAAGGGTACTTGCTAACAATTTCTGAAAAAGCTATGGAAAAAGCCAAGGAGCAGAAATTCAATAGCAACCATGCTTATATTTTGACCCTTCGTACTACTTTAGTTAATGATCTTGCGCACTATGCAGCTAGTCGTTATGTTGAAAACCATGACTTGGTTTTTTCGGGGGCTTTTGATGAGTCTCTGCTCGATGGGTGCGACAAGTATAACCTAGCAACTGAGACTTTAAGGCTTCTATCTGTAGACAATGTATTTAATCACGCTGAAGTAGAAAACTTGGAGTTAAAGGGATATGCCGTAATCTCTGGTTTATTGGAAATCTATTCTCCACTGATAAAACTATCATTTTCGGAGTTTAAGACTTTAGCACAAAGTAACAGATTAAAAAGCCATCCGATTGAAACACGTTTATTTCATAAGTTATCAAGTAAGCATAAGAACACTTACTTTTCGGTAGTGTCTGATCTTTATGATGTAGAGACTCCGTCAAATGCTCAAAGGTTAACTGAGATCTATCATCGCTCGAGGTTGGTAATTGATTATATTAGTGGAATGACTGATGGTTTTGCTCTAGAAGAATATCAAAACCTTAGCGCGTCGAAGTAATTGATATAACAATCTGTTTAAGAGTGATTCGCGACGCTTGGCATTTTTGCTATGCGTTGCGTTTTGTGTTTAAGGTGGCATGCGGAAGCATCGGTATTGCGTTGCTCACCACTTAACGCAATACCGATGCTTCCGCATGCCACCTTAAACACAAAACGCAACGCATAGCAAAAATGCCAAGCGTCGCGAATCACTCTTAAACAGA
>NZ_JBFRVF010000107.1:0-252 GCF_041475025.1 Vibrio sp. 10N.222.49.C12
GCGTCCTGCTTAAGTGCTAAAGCACTGAAAGCAAAGCTCTTTAACAATTTAAACCTATCAATCTGTGTGGGCACTCGTTGATGAATATCAAAACGTTTTATCGTTAGATAAAACAGATTCTTCGGAATCAAAATTGATTTCAATGAACTGAGTGACCAATACGAATAACTACTTTCTCTTGTAGAAAGAAGGTATTTGGCACAGTCAATTCATTATCTTTCTGTTGGAAAGATAATAGCTTTAGAATTACTT
>NZ_JBFRVF010000108.1:0-5656 GCF_041475025.1 Vibrio sp. 10N.222.49.C12
GCCTCCTCCTACTCGATTTTACAAAAGAAAAATTAGTTAATTACTTTTTCTTCAGCTTGTGCAGCTTGGTCTGCTTGGATAGCCGTTAGAGCTACTGTGTAAACGATATCGTCTACTAGAGCGCCACGAGACAAGTCATTTACTGGCTTGCGCATACCTTGAAGCATTGGACCGATAGATACTAGATCTGCTGAACGCTGTACAGCTTTGTAAGTCGTGTTACCCGTGTTTAAGTCTGGGAATACGAATACTGTCGCTTTACCTGCAACTGGAGAGTTAGGCGCTTTAGAAGCGGCTACGTTTTCCATGATTGCTGCATCGTACTGTAGAGGACCGTCGATCACTAGATCAGGACGCTTCTCTTGAGCAAGTTTCGTTGCTTCACGTACTTTATCTACGTCTGCACCCTTACCAGATTCACCAGTAGAGTAAGAGATCATAGCAACGCGTGGGTCGATACCGAATGCCGCAGCAGAATCTGCAGATTGGATAGCGATTTCAGCAAGCTGTTCAGCTGTTGGATCTGGGTTGATCGCACAGTCACCGTATACAAGAACTTGATCAGGCAGAAGCATGAAGAAGATCGAAGATACGATAGAAGCATCAGGAGCAGTCTTGATGATCTGGAACGGAGGAACGATAGTGTTCGCCGTTGTGTGAACAGCACCAGAAACTAGGCCGTCAACTTCGCCAGCTTCAAGCATCATAGTACCTAGGAATACTGAATCTTCTAGCTTCTCACGAGCAACAACTTCAGTCATACCTTTAGCGCCACGAAGTTCTACTAGACGAGCTACGTAGTTTTCGCGAACTGATGCAGAATCGATGATCTCAACGCCAGCGCCAAGCTCAACACCTTGCTGCGCTGCAACGCGACGGATTTCTTCAGGGTTACCTAGAAGTACACACGTTGCGATACCGCGCTCAGCACAGATAGCCGCAGCTTTAACTGTACGTGGCTCATCACCTTCAGGAAGAACGATGCGCTTAGCCGCTTTACGAGCAAATTCAGTTAGCTGGTAACGGAATGCTGGTGGGCTTAGACGACGGATGCCTTGAGTACCTTCAGATAGAGAATCAATCCAAGGGCCATCAATGTGGCTTGCAACGTGATCGTTAACGAACTCGATACGCTCTTTATCGTCTGCAGGAACTTCTAGGTTGAAGCTCTGTAGGTTTAGAGATGTCTGCCAAGTGTTACCTTGAGCCTTGAAGATCGGTAGACCTGAAGCGAATGCTGGTGCACAAAGGTTAGCAATGCTTTCTGGAATGTCGTAACCGCCAGTAAGCAGGATTGCGCCAATCTCAACACCGTTTTTCGCAGCAAGAGCCGCAGCAACGATAACGTCAGGACGGTCTGCAGAAGTTACTAGCAGTGAGCCTGGTTTGAAGTGCTCAATCATGTGCGGTAGAGAACGTGCACAGAAAGTGATGCTCTTAATACGACGAGTTGAGATTTCACCTTCGTTAACGATTTCAGCGTTAAGGTGCTTAGCCATATCAACCGCACGAGTTGCGATTAGATCGATGCTCCATGGCACACAGCCAAGAACACGGATAGGGCTAGAATTGAAGATTTGCATTACTTCAAGGTTCGCTTGCTGAGCGCTGTCTGCATCATCGAAGATTTCAGAAAGGTCAGGGCGAGTACGGCCAGCTTCATCAACAGGAGCGTTAAGCTTGTTGATGATTACGCCTTTGATGTTTTTGTTCTTAGTACCGCCGAAGTTAGAACATGCTACTTCGATACGCTCTTTAAGTTGCGTAGGGTTGTCAGTACCAGGAGTCGCAACGAATACGATCTCCGCGCCAAGTGTTTTTGCGATTTCCGCGTTCACTTGGTTAGCAAATGGGTGCTTACGAGTAGGTACTAGACCTTCGATTAGCGTTACTTCTGCGTCTTTGTTGATTTTGTTGTATTGCTCAACAACAGACTCAAGAAGCTCGTCCATTTTTTCGCTACCGATCAAAGCTTCAGCTTTAGTCATTGCGATTGGCTCACCAATCTTAATGTCGCTGTTTGCGCTGATGATAGTAGACGTTAGATCTGGTTGGTTACCACCGCTACGAGGCTGAGCGATTGGCTTGTAGAAAGAAACACTTACGCCCTTACGCTCCATAGCGCGAAGAACACCCATGCTAACACTAGTAAGACCAACACCAGCGCTTGTAGGGATAAGCATAATAGTACGTGACATTGACGAACACCTTTGACTATTGGAAATAAAAAAAGCTCAACTGCTATTCCCACCGATATTTAAATTGGGGTAGGAATAGAAGTTGAGCCCCATTTTCTTGATATGAAAAACTGACTAGCTTCGAGTGAAGCTAGTCAGGAAAATCAATTAAAGACCTGCTAGTTTCGCAGTGTCTTCAGCAATTACTAGCTCTTCGTTAGTAGAGATAACCATTGCAGGGATACGGCTGTTAGCTGTAGTGATAGTACCTTCGCCGCCGAAACGAGCTTTAAGGTTAGCTTCACCGTCAACTTCGATGCCGAAGATGCCTAGGCGGTTTAGAACCATTTCACGGATTGGGCCAGAGTTTTCGCCGATGCCGCCAGTGAAAGTGATTGCGTCTAGACGACCTTCTAGAGTCGCAGTGTAACCAGCTACGTACTTAGCTAGACGGTGACAGAACACGTCCATTGCACGAGTTGCTTCTTCTTTCTCACCGTAGTTGTCTTCAACGAAACGACAGTCAGAAGTCACTTCAGTTAGACCAGCAAGACCAGACTCTTTAGTTAGCATGTTGTTGATTTCTTCAACAGAGTAACCAAGTGCGTCGTGTAGGTGGAAGATGATTGCAGGGTCTAGGTCACCACAACGAGTACCCATTACAAGACCTTCAAGAGGAGTAAGACCCATAGAAGTGTCTACAGATTTACCGTTCTTGATTGCACATACAGAAGCGCCGTTACCTAGGTGACAGTTGATGATGTTAACTTCTTCAACTGGCTTGTTTAGTAGGCCTGCAACTTCACGAGTGATGAATAGGTGAGAAGTACCGTGCATGCCGTAACGACGGATGCCGTGCTCTTTGTACAGGTTGTACGGTAGAGCGTATAGGTAAGACTCAGAAGGCATTGTTTGGTGGAACGCAGTGTCAAAAACAGCAACGTTTTGTAGACCAGGGAAGTTCTGTTGAGCCGCTTCGATACCGATAAGGTGAGCAGGGTTGTGAAGAGGTGCGAAAGTCGCAGCGTCTTGAATACCCTTAAGAACTTCATCAGTGATAAGTGCAGAAGAAGTGAACTGCTCGCCACCGTGTACGATACGGTGACCGATAGCGCCAAGGTTAGCTTTAAGCTCAGGCTTAGAAGCAAGAATAGTTTCTACCATGAAAGATAGTGCTTCTACGTGAGCTGCGCCCGCGCCTAGTTGTGCTTCATGCTTGCCATCAAGTTTCCACTTCATACGAGCTTCTGGAAGACCTAGACACTCAGCAAGACCAGTTAGGTGCTCTGCACCTGTTTCTGCATCAACAACAGCGAATTTAAGAGAAGAACTACCACAGTTTAAAACTAAAACTAGCTTAGACATTAATGACTACCTGTTTATTTTTCTGATCGAAATCAGTTAAGGATGAAAATTAATCTCAAGAATAGTCGAAACACATAGGCTTGCGTACTAACCTTGGTCAAAAAAACGTTAATTTCCGTATAAAGTGAAAGCGCTCTTTATCAAAAAGAGGCTTGTGCATTCCTTGCAGAAGTCTTCTCAAAGTTGCTTAAATTGTAAATAAGGGCAACAATGAGATTGAGGTCTGCAAATAATAGCGATATTGTGCAAATATAACAAAAAAATTTGAAAGAATATTATTTTTCGTCAAATTTTTGTGTTTTTAGTTGATGATTTCAACTTTTTTTTAATGGGAGACTCATATGAGCAATAGAGTTGGTTTAGCTAGTAGTTTAAAAGATGGCCAAAAGTACATGGATCTCTGGCCCGTCCGAAAAGAGTTAAACGCGATCTTCCCAGAACAACGCATTATTAAAGCGACCCGTTTTGGCGTGAAAGTGATGCCTGCGATTGCCGCTATCAGTGTTCTTACACAAATGGTCTTTAATAATTACCAAGCGATGCCACAGGCTGTGGTTATGGCTTTGTTTGCGATCAGCTTGCCGCTACAAGGTATGTGGTGGTTGGGCAATCGCTCAAATACACAACTTCCGCCGGCGCTAGTATCGTGGTACCGCGAACTGCATGAAAAGATCACTGAAACGGGTTTTGCGTTAGAGCCTATGAAGCCGCGCCCTCGCTATAAAGAATTGGCAATCATTTTAAATCGTGCCTTTCGTCAGTTAGATAAATCCTCAATGGAGCGTTGGTTCTAAATAATCCCAGCTCTCCCTCTTGTCTGAGAACAACTATTCATCTTCTATAGCTTGTTCTCAGATTTGCTCCTCTTTTTGTTACCTCGCTTACTTTCCGTTTAGCTTACCTGTCCTTATTCACTTGGTTTCTTACCTTCCTCCGAAGTCAATATAACCTTTCTCACATAACTCGAGCCTTGTTGTATTTTTGTTAAATATCACTTCAAGTTATCAATGGTTACTGGTAATAATGTCAATAGTGATTTTGATGTTGTTCTCTTTGAGCGAGTAATGACGGGTAGAGCTTGATTCAGGGAGCGATAATGAGTTCTGTAAGAAAGGTATTGGCAGCGGTTTTAAGTTGCTTGATGTTGCTATGGACTGGCAATGCAATGGCAAACGTTGCCAAAGTGTCGGTTTCACAAGTTGTTGACCATCCAGATCTGAATGCGACACGTTTAGGGCTTCTTGAAGGATTGAGAGCCAATGGTTATGAACCCGGTAAGAACTTAGAATTCTCCTATGAAATGGCGAATGGTAACCCGGCTCAGGCAGCCAAGATTGCCAGAGAGCTCGTCAGCGAAAACCCTCATGTCTTAGTTGGTATCGCGACACCGACTTCACAAGCCTTAGTGTCGGCGACTCGCTCGATTCCTATCGTGTTTACCGCGGTTACGGATCCTATCGGCGCTAGGCTCGTTAAACAATTAGAAAAGCCGGGGCGTAATGTCACGGGGCTTTCTGACTTATCTCCGATCACTCAGCATGTGTCATTAATCAAAGAACTGCTCCCTGAAGCTAATTCAATCGGTGTAGTTTACAACCCAGCAGAAGCAAATGCCGTTGCGTTAGTTGGGTTATTGAGAAAGGCAACTCGAGATTTCGGTTATACACTTCACACCGAAAAAGCGCTGACTGTTGACGATGTCGAAGCAAAAGCAGAATCCATTGCTAAGAAGTCCGATGTTATCTATGCCTTGACCGATAATACGGTTGCAAGCGGCATGGAGGGTCTTATCAAAGCGGCTAACCATGCAGATACGCCAGTCGTCGCAGGCGCCACATCTTATGTCGGAAAGGGAGCGATTGCTGGTTTAGGTCTAGATTATTATGATGTTGGGGTTCAGACCGCGGATTATGTCGCAGCCATTCTGGAAGGACAGAAGCCCGGGAAGTTGAGTGTCAAAACTGCGCAGAGTTCTCAGCTGGTGGTCAACCTAGATGCTGCTCGTGAGCTTGGCGTGACAGTGCCTCAATCTGTGATTGAGCGTGCGGTCATTAGCCGGTGAATTGAGTTTGGTGTTAGGTGAGCTAATAGGCCATCATAGACAGGATCTTAAG
>NZ_JBFRVF010000109.1:0-386 GCF_041475025.1 Vibrio sp. 10N.222.49.C12
GTTTATGCGGTAGACAGTGATGGCGATGATTCACTGATGTCTCCGTTAAGCGTCACTATCGGCGATGATGTTCAAATCATGCAAGATGATACGTTAGATATCGTCGAGCCAAATCTTGCCGATGGCATTGTGACAACCACCACCATTGATGTGATGCCAAGTCAAAGTGCTGATGGCGCAACGGTGACGCAATTCACTTATGATGGCCAACTTCGAACGCTTGACCAAAATGATAACGGCGAGCAGCTGTTTAGCTTCACAGAAGGTGAACTATTCATCACGCTTCAAGGTGAAGTGCGCTTTGAGCCTAATCGTAATCTAGACCACACGCTGAACGAAGACATCGTGAAATCGATCGTGGTGACGTCTAGTGACTCCGATAACGA
>NZ_JBFRVF010000109.1:1064-2959 GCF_041475025.1 Vibrio sp. 10N.222.49.C12
CGTATTGAACCAACGGAGTTCAATGTTGGTGGTGCTCTGAAATCGAACGGATTGGCAGTTGAGCTAAAAGCTGACCCAACTACACCGGGTGGCTACATCGGTTTTGTGACTGATGGTTCGAACGTTGAAACTAACGTGTTCACGATTAGCTTCTCGGATACCAATTTAGGTCAATACACCTTCACCTTGCTTGAAGCGTTGGATCATGCGGATAGCCTTGCAAATAACGATCTGAGCTTTGATCTGCCAGTCTACGCCGTCGACAGTGATGGCGATGATTCATTGGTTTCTCAACTTAACGTAACCATTGGTGACGATGTTCAAATCATGCAAGGTGGTACGTTAGATATCACTGAGCCAAATCTTGCAGACGGCACAATTACAACCAATACCATCGATGTGATGCCAGAGCAAAGCGCCGATGGTGCGACGATCACTCAGTTCACTTATGACGGTCAAGTTCGAACACTGGATCAAACGGACAATGGTGAGCAGCAATTTAGCTTCACTGAAGGCGAGTTGTTCATCACTCTTCAAGGTGACGTGCGTTTCGAACCCAATCGCAACCTAGATCACACAGCTAGCGAAGATATCGTGAAGTCGATAGTGGTGACTTCAAGCGATTTAGATAACGATGTGGTGACGTCAACGGTCACTCTGACGATTACTGATGGTGATATCCCAACCATTGATGCAGTGCCAAGCGTTACTCTGTCTGAAATCAATCTTAGTGACGGCTCTGCGCCAAGTGGCACTGCAGTTAGTCAAACTGAGACGATTACCTTCACCAATCAAAGTGA
Organism: Vibrio sp. 10N.222.49.C12; assembly: GCF_041475025.1. Taxonomy (NCBI): domain Bacteria; kingdom Pseudomonadati; phylum Pseudomonadota; class Gammaproteobacteria; order Vibrionales; family Vibrionaceae; genus Vibrio; species Vibrio sp. 10N.222.49.C12. The sequence goes on from NZ_JBFRVF010000109.1 coordinate 1,865, forward strand.
TGATGTTGCGAGTTTCCGTATTGAGCCAACAGAGTTCAATGTGGGCGGTGCACTGAAATCGAATGGATTTGCGGTTGAGATAAAAGAAGATTCGGCTAATCCGGGTACTTACATTGGCTTTATTACCAACGGTTCGGGCGCTGAAATCCCAGTGTTTACGATTGCTTTCTCTACGAGCTCATTGGGTGAATACACCTTTACTCTGCTTGAAGCGTTAGACCATGTAGATGGTTTAGATAAGAACGATCTGAGCTTCGATCTGCCTGTTTATGCGGTCGATACGGACGGCGATGATTCATTGGTGTCTCAGCTAAACGTGACCATCGGTGATGATGTCCAAATCATGCAAGACGGTACGTTAGATATCATCGAGCCAAATCTGGCTGATGGCACAATCACAACCAACACCATTGATGTGATGCCAAATCAGAGTGCTGATGGCGCGACGATCACTCAGTTCACCTATGACGGTCAACTAAGAACACTTGATCAGAATGACACTGGTGAGCAGCAGTTTAGCTTCACGGAAGGTAAGCTTTATATCACCCTTGAAGGTGAAGTGCGCTTTGAACCAAATCGTAATTTAGACCACTCGGTAAGCGAAGACATCGTGAAGTCGATTGTGGTGACTTCAAGTGATTTTGATAATGACGCTCTGACTTCAACCGTAACGCTGACGATTACGGATGGTGATAACCCTACGATTGACGTTATTCCGAGCGTTACTCTTTCTGAAACTAACCTGAGCGATGGCTCTGTTCCAAGTGGCAGCGCGGTAAGCTCGACTCAAATTATTACTTTTACCAATCAAAGTGATGATGTGGTTCGTTTCCGTATTGAGCCAACGGAGTTCAATACTAACGACGATCTTAAATCGAACGGTTTAGCCGTTGAGTTACGTGAAGATCCGACAGGGTCGGGTGACTACATTGGTTTTACGACCAGTGCCACAAACGTAGAAACTACAGTATTCACATTAAGCTTTAATTCTGGGTCATTAGGTGAATACACGTTCACGCTCATCGAAGCGTTGGACCACCAAGATGCCCGCGGCAACAACGACCTCAGTTTTGAACTGCCTGTTTATGCGGTAGA
>NZ_JBFRVF010000110.1:0-14284 GCF_041475025.1 Vibrio sp. 10N.222.49.C12
TACGAGATACGAGATACGAGACATTTTTGAAAATTGGAGCAGATAAGACAAGCAAAAAGTGCCAAACATCATGGTGCAATTTCTATTATCTTTTCCTTGTTCCACAGACACAAAAAAGCCGAGCTAATGCTCGGCTTTTGTATTAAGAATCTAGTATAGATTACTCAGCAGCTTCTTCAGCAGCTGGGCGGTCTACAAGCTCAATGTAAGCCATTGGAGCTTTATCACCAGTACGGAAACCACATTTAAGAATGCGAGTGTAACCACCTTGGCGAGCCGCGAAACGCGGGCCTAGTTCATTAAATAGTTTTGCCACAACTTCGTTATCACGAGTGCGAGCAAATGCAAGACGACGGTTAGCAACACTGTCTGTCTTAGCTAGGGTAATCAATGGCTCAATTACGCGACGTAGTTCTTTTGCTTTAGGCACGGTAGTTTTAATAACTTCGTGACGAACAAGAGAGCTAGCCATGTTGCTGAACATCGCTTTGCGATGACTGCTGTTGCGGTTGAGTTGACGACCACTTTTACGATGGCGCATGACCTAATCCTTCTAACTTTTCGATTAATCTTCAGCGATTGACGCTGGTGGCCAGTTTTCTAGACGCATGCCTAGAGAAAGACCACGTGAAGCAAGCACATCTTTAATCTCTGTAAGAGATTTCTTACCAAGGTTTGGCGTTTTAAGTAGCTCAACCTCAGTGCGCTGTACAAGATCACCGATGTAGTGAATCGCTTCTGCTTTCAAACAGTTAGCAGAGCGAACTGTTAGTTCAAGATCGTCTACAGGACGTAGTAGGATAGGATCGAATTCTGGCTTCTCTTCCTTCTCCTCAGGTACACGTACATCACGAAGATCTACGAACGCATCCAATTGTTCAGCTAAAATAGTAGCTGCACGACGGATTGCTTCCTCAGGTTCTAGAGTACCGTTCGTTTCCATATCGATAACAAGCTTGTCTAAATCAGTACGTTGTTCTACACGTGCCGCTTCTACAGCGTAAGCGATTTTATCAACCGGGCTGTAAGTAGCGTCAACTAGTAGACGACCGATAGGACGCTCATCTTCTTCAGTATGGATACGAGCTGAAGCTGGAACGTAACCACGACCACGTTCTACTTTGATACGCATAGCGATCTCAGCGTTGTCATCCGTTAGGTGACAAATTACGTGCTCAGGGTTAGCGATCTCTACATCACCATCGTGGGTGATGTCACCTGCAACAACAGGGCCTGAGCCTGATTTGTTCAGTGTAATAAACACTTCATCTTTGCCTTCAGCAACGCGTACAGCCAAACCTTTAAGATTTAGAAGGATTTCCAGGATATCTTCCTGAACGCCTTCTTTAGTGCTGTATTCGTGTAGCACACCTTCAATTTCAACTTCTGTTACGGCACAACCCGGCATAGAAGATAGAAGAATGCGGCGAAGAGCATTACCTAGAGTGTGGCCGAAACCGCGCTCTAATGGCTCAAGAGTTACTTTCGCGTGTGTCGTATTGATCTGTTCAATGTCAACAAGACGCGGCTTAAGAAATTCTGTTACAGAACCCTGCATTGTGTCCTCTCTTTTTTTAACCTTACTTAGAGTAAAGTTCGACGATCAAGTGTTCATTGATGTCAGCTGATAGGTCAGAACGCTCAGGCATACGCTTGAATGTACCTTCCATTTTGCCAGCATCTACTTCAATCCAAGTTGGCTTTTCACGTTGTTCAGCAACTTCTAGAGCCGCTTTAATACGAGATTGCTGTTTAGCTTTCTCGCGGATAGAAACAACGTCGTTTGCCGCTACTTTGAAAGAAGGAACGTTTACAACTTTACCGTTAACTAGAATAGACTTGTGGCTAACTAGTTGACGAGATTCAGCACGAGTAGCGCCAAAGCCCATACGGTAAACTACGTTATCAAGACGACCTTCAAGAAGCTGAAGCAGGTTTGCACCTGTGTTGCCTTTAAGACGTGCAGCTTCTTTGTAGTAGTTGCGGAATTGTTTTTCTAGAACGCCGTAGATACGACGAACTTTTTGCTTCTCACGAAGCTGAACGCCATACTCAGATAGACGACCGCGACGAGCGCCGTGTACACCTGGTGCGTTATCAATTTTACACTTGGTATCGATCGCACGGACACCAGACTTAAGGAATAAGTCAGTACCTTCGCGACGGCTAAGCTTAAGCTTAGGACCCAAATATCTTGCCATGATCTTTCTCCAATATTCCTAGAAACGAAACTTAAACGCGACGTTTCTTAGGTGGACGACAACCGTTATGAGGGATTGGTGTCGCATCAACAATGTTAGTGATACGGAAACCAGCAGCGTTCAGTGCACGAACAGTAGATTCGCGACCTGGACCTGGACCCTTAACCATAACTTCCAAGTTCTTTAGGCCATATTCTTTAGCCATTTCACCACAACGCTCAGCTGCAACTTGTGCTGCGAACGGAGTAGATTTACGAGAACCACGGAAACCTGAACCACCTGCTGTAGCCCATGCAAGAGCGTTGCCTTGACGGTCAGTGATAGTTACGATTGTGTTGTTGAAAGAAGCATGAATGTGCGCTACGCCATCAGCTACTTGCTTGCGTACGCGCTTACGCGCGCGAGTTGGTTGTTTTGCCATTGTACTCTACCTTATCCGACTATTTCTTGATCGGCTTGCGCGGACCCTTACGGGTGCGAGCGTTGGTTTTAGTACGCTGTCCACGTAGTGGTAGACTGCGACGATGACGAAGACCGCGGTAACAGCCAAGGTCCATAAGACGCTTGATGTTCATCGATACTTCACGACGTAGATCACCTTCTACAGTGTACTTAGCTACACCATCACGCAGTTGATCGATCTGCTCTTCAGTTAGTTCACTGATCTTAGCATCTTCAGCAATACCCACTTCAGCTAGAATAGCTTGAGAGCGAGTTTTACCGATACCGTAGATTGCAGTAAGTGCAATTACAGAATGCTTATGATCAGGAATGTTAATGCCGGCTATACGGGCCATTATTCACTCCTAAGGGGTTCATAAAAGAATTATCCGCAGCAAAGCCCGTTATGGATACGCTGCGGCATACTACTTCTTTTGCACGCAAAAGGTAGGCCGAGGAATATACTCGACTCTACCTTGTATTTCAAGTAAAAATTTCTGCTAATTAGCCTTGGCGTTGCTTATGCTTTGGCTCACTGCAAATCACGCGAACGACACCGTTACGCTTGATAACTTTACAGTTACGGCAGATTTTTTTAACGGAAGCACGAACTTTCATTGCTAAACTCCGTAAATGGAATCGAAATTGTTACCACCGAATTAACGGCCGTAACCCTTCAGATTCGCTTTCTTTAACACAGAATCATACTGTTGTGACATCAGATGAGTCTGTACCTGTGCCATGAAATCCATGATAACTACCACTACGATTAGTAGTGATGTGCCGCCAAAGTAGAAACGAACGTTCCACGCGACCATCATGAACTCAGGAATCAGACATATAAAAGTAATGTATAGAGCGCCCGCAAGGGTTAGTCTAGTCATCACTTTATCGATATATTTCGCTGTCTGCTCACCTGGGCGGATACCGGGTACGAATGCACCAGACTTCTTCAAGTTATCAGCTGTTTCACGTGGGTTAAACACCAACGCTGTATAGAAGAAACAGAAGAAGATTATAGCTGCTGCATAAAGCATTACATACAAAGGTTGACCTGGGCTAAGAGCTAATGACACGTCAGTTAACCAACCGAACGCGCTGCTTTCACCATTTTGACCAAACCACTGCGCTAATGTTCCTGGGAACAAAATAATACTTGATGCGAAAATCGCTGGAATAACACCTGCCATATTAATCTTAAGAGGCAAGTGAGAGCTTTGTGCTGCAAAAACTTTACGACCTTGTTGACGTTTCGCATAGTTAACGACGATACGACGTTGACCACGTTCCATGAAAACTACGAAGTAAATAACAGCAAAAGACAATACAGCAATCAACAGCAGAAGAAGCACATGCAATTCACCTTGACGCGCTTGCTCGATTGTTTGACCGATTGCAGAAGGCAATCCAGCAACAATACCTGCAAAAATCAGAATGGAAATACCATTACCGATTCCTCGCTCAGTGATTTGTTCACCTAACCACATTAAGAACATGGTACCAGTTACTAAACTCACGGTAGCAATAAGCGTAAACATGGTTTGGTTGATAACAACCAGATTGTCGACCATGTTTGGTAAGCCTGTTGCGATACCAATAGCTTGGAATGTTGCAAGTACAAGCGTGCCGTAGCGTGTATATTGGCTTATCTTACGACGGCCTGCTTCACCCTCTTTCTTGAGTTCCGCTAACGCTGGATGAACTACAGTTAGCAATTGGACTACGATCGATGCCGAAATGTACGGCATGATACCCAATGCTAATATAGATGCACGCTCAAGAGCACCACCGGAGAACATGTTAAACATTTCTACGATGGTACCTTTTTGCTGATCGAACAAATCGGCAAGTACAGCTGCGTCAATACCAGGGATCGGCACAAAAGAGCCGGCTCGGAATACTAAAAGTGCACCAATTACGAATAATAAGCGCGACTTTAGTTCACTTAAGCCGCTCTGAGCACTACGAAAATCTTGTCCTGGTTTCTTAGCCATCTGTACCTCGTTCCTCGAGATTATTCCTCGATTTTACCGCCTGCAGCTTCGATTGCAGCTTTAGCGCCTTTAGTCACGCGTAGACCTTTAACAGTCACAGCTTTGCTTAGGTCACCAGAAAGAACGATCTTAACAAACTCGATGTTCTTAGTGATAACGTTAGCAGCTTTAAGGCTGTTAAGATCAACTACGTCACCTGTTACTTTCGCTAGCTCAGCTAGACGAACTTCAGCAGACACTAGGCTCTTACGAGAAGTGAAACCGAATTTAGGTAGACGTTGTTTTAGAGGCATTTGACCGCCTTCAAAACCTGGACGAACAGAGCCGCCAGAACGTGACTTTTGACCTTTGTGACCGCGGCCACCTGTTTTACCAAGGCCAGAACCGATACCACGACCTACACGCTTCTTAGAAGGTTTAGAGCCAGCAGCCGGTGATAGAGTATTCAAACGCATTCTGATTACTCCTCAATCTTAACCATGTAGTAAACCTTGTTGATCATACCGCGTACGCACGGTGTATCTTCAAGTTCTACTGTATGGTTGATGCGACGAAGACCTAGACCTTTAAGACACGCTTTGTGCTTAGGTAGGCGACCAATTGAGCTTTTAGTTTGAGTTACTTTAATAGTTGCCATCGTGTGCTTACTCCGAAATAGATTCAACAGTTAGACCACGTTTAGCAGCAACCATTTCTGGTGACTTAACGTCTACTAGAGCACCAATCGTTGCACGAACGATGTTGATCGGGTTCGTTGAACCGTATGCTTTAGAAAGTACGTTATGTACGCCCGCAACTTCAAGTACAGCACGCATTGCACCGCCGGCAATAACACCTGTACCTTCTGCAGCTGGCTGCATGTAAACTTTAGAGCCCGAATGACGACCTTTCACCGGGTGGTGAAGAGTGCCTTCGTTAAGCGATACTGTAACCATGTTACGGCGCGCTTTTTCCATTGCTTTTTGAATCGCAGCAGGTACTTCACGAGCTTTGCCGTAACCGAAACCTACGCGACCGTTACCGTCACCAACTACTGTTAGTGCAGTAAAGCTCATGATTCGACCACCTTTAACCGTCTTAGATACACGGTTAACTGCGATCAGCTTTTCTTGCAAATCATTAGCTTGTTGTTGTTCTTTAGCCATCTTCCAACCCTACCTTAGAATTTCAGACCAGCTTCGCGAGCAGATTCTGCTAGCGCCGCTACTCGACCGTGGTATTGGAAACCAGAACGATCAAATGCAACTGAAGCTACGCCTTTTTCAAGAGCGCGCTCAGCAACAGCTTTACCAACTGCTTTAGCTGCATCAACGTTACCAGTGTTCTTAACTTGCTCACGGATCGCTTTTTCTACAGTAGAAGCAGCTGCGATAACCTCAGAGCCGTTTGCCGCGATAACTTGTGCGTAAACATGGCGAGGAGTACGGTGTACTACCAGGCGAGTTGCACCAAGTTCTGCAATCTTACGACGTGCACGTGTAGCACGACGGATGCGAGATGCTTTCTTATCCATAGTGATACCTTACTTCTTCTTAGCTTCTTTAGTACGCACATTTTCATCTGCGTAACGAACACCTTTGCCTTTGTAAGGCTCAGGAGCACGGTAAGAACGAATGTCAGCCGCAACTTGACCTACTACTTGCTTATCGCAACCAGTAATGATGATCTCAGTTTGGCTAGGGCACTCAGCTTTAATACCTTCAGGTAGAGCGTGCTCTACTGGGTGAGAAAAACCAAGAGTTAGAGCTACAGAGTTGCCTTTCATAGCAGCACGGTAACCAACACCCTTAAGAGTTAGCTTCTTAGTGAAGCCCTCAGTAACACCCACAACCATGTTATTAACTAGAGCGCGAGCTGTACCAGCTTGTGCCCATGCGTTAGTAACACCTTCTTTCGGACCGAAAGTTAGGTTGGTTTCTTCCTGTGCAATAACTACGGCGCTGTTAAGAACGCGAGTAAGCTCACCTTTGCTACCTTTTACAGTAACTTCTTGGCCGTTTAGTTTCACCTCTACGCCAGCTGGAATAGCGACAGGTGCTTTAGCAACACGAGACATAATCTACTCCTTAAGCTACGTAACAGATGATTTCACCGCCAAGACCTGCTTTACGAGCAGCACGGTCAGACATCAGACCCTTGGAAGTAGAAACAACTGCAATACCAAGACCACCCATCACTGTAGGTAAAGAGTCTTTATTTTTATAAACTCTTAGACCAGGACGTGATACACGCTTGATTTGCTCGATTACAGGTTTAGCTTGGAAGTACTTAAGAGTAACTTCTAGCTCAGGTTTTGCTTCGCTGTTAACAGCGAAGTCTACGATGTAACCTTCAGCTTTAAGTAATGCAGCAATTGCAACTTTAAGCTTTGAAGAAGGCATTTTTACAGCAACTTTGTTTGCTGCCTGACCGTTACGAACTCGGGTCAGCATATCCGAAATCGGATCTTGCATGCTCATAAGATTTACTCCAAATGATTAAGTGGCAATTACCAGCTAGCCTTACGAAGACCCGGAATCTCGCCTTTCATGCAAGCTTCACGAACCTTAATGCGGCTTAGACCGAATTTACGTAGGTAACCGTGTGGACGACCAGTTTGGTTGCAACGGTTGCGCTGACGTGATGCACTTGAATCACGTGGAAGAGATTGCAGTTTAAGAACCGCATTCCAACGATCTTCTTCAGATGCGTTTACATCGCTAATGATAACTTTTAGCGCAGAACGCTTTTCAGCGAACTTAGCTACTAGTTTTGCACGTTTAGCTTCACGTGCTTTCATTGATTGTTTAGCCATAACAGTAACCCTACCCTTACTTACGGAATGGGAAGTTAAAGGCAGCCAGCAGAGCTCGGCCTTCCTCATCGGAACCCGCAGAAGTCGTGATAGTGATATCAAGACCGCGGACACGATCGACTTTATCGTAGTCGATTTCCGGAAAGATGATTTGCTCGCGAACGCCCATGCTGTAGTTACCGCGACCGTCAAAAGACTTAGCGCTAACACCACGGAAATCACGTACACGTGGAAGTGCGATAGAGATTAAACGCTCTAAAAATTCCCACATGCGCTCACCACGCAAGGTTACTTTACAACCAATTGGGTAGCCTTCACGAATTTTGAAACCAGCTACAGATTTACGCGCTTTAGTGATAAGTGGCTTTTGACCAGAGATCGTTGCCATATCAGCTGCTGCGTTTTCTAGCAGTTTCTTATCGTTGATTGCTTCACCAACGCCCATATTTAGGGTGATTTTCTCAATCCTAGGGACTTGCATGACGCTTGTGTAGCTGAACTCTTTGGTAAGCTCAGCGACTACAGACGACTTGTAGTAATCATGCAGTTTCGCCATAGTAGAACTCCAAATTACTTCTAATTAGTTAGAAACAGTTTCGCCGTTAGATTTGAAGAAACGAACTTTCTTGCCATCTTCGATACGGAAACCGATACGGTCTGCTTTACCAGTAGCCGCGTTAAAAACAGCAACGTTAGAAGCATCAATAGCTGCTTCTTGTTCAACGATGCCACCTTGTTGACCTAGAGCCGGAACCGGCTTTTGGTGTTTCTTAACAAGGTTGATGCCTTCAACGATAACTTTACCAGTTGTCAGAACCTTAGTTACTTTACCTTTCTTGCCTTTATCTTTACCAGCAAGAATGATTACTTCGTCATTACGACGGATTTTAGCTGCCATATTGCCGCTCCTTACAGAACTTCAGGTGCTAGTGATACAATCTTCATGAATTTCGCGTTACGAAGTTCACGAGTCACAGGACCAAAGATACGTGTGCCGACTGGTTGCTCAGTAGTGTCATTTAACAATACACAAGCATTACTGTCGAAGCGAATGACAGAACCGTCTGGGCGACGAACGCCTTTACGGGTGCGCACTACTACCGCCTTCAGAACATCACCTTTCTTTACTTTACCGCGAGGAATCGCTTCCTTCACTGTAACCTTGATGACGTCACCGATATGTGCATAACGGCGGTGAGAGCCACCCAGAACCTTAATACACATTACCTTGCGCGCGCCAGAGTTATCTGCTGCGTCAAGTGTACTTTGCATCTGGATCATTGTTAGTGCTCCGCTAAATATTAAAACTAGACCCTCTCGGGTCGGGCTGCCTCTTTAAAAGGGACGCGAATTGTACCACCCTTTTTTTAAATTGGGTAGACAAAAAACAAGCGGCTCCAAAAAATAATTTGGAGCCGCTTATAAGTTATAGAATTACAAAGATTAAATCTTCGCTTTTTCTAGAACTTTAACCAATGTCCAAGACTTAGTCTTAGACAGAGGACGACACTCAGCGATTTCAACTTTGTCGCCTAGGCCACAAGTGTTGTCTTCGTCGTGTGCGTGTACTTTAGTCGTGCGTTTGATGAACTTACCGTAAATTGGGTGTTTTACAGTGCGTTCAATAGCAACAACGATAGACTTGTCCATCTTGTCGCTTACTACACGGCCTTGCTGGATGCGGTTAGTTTCGCTCATTATGCGCCTGCCTTTTCAGTCAAAACAGTTTTCACACGTGCGATGTCACGGCGTACAGCTTTTAGAGTATGAGTTTGCTGAAGTTGACCAGTTGCAGCTTGCATGCGCAAGTTGAACTGTTCACGTAGCAAATTCAATAGCTCAGCGTTAAGCTCTTCAACGTTCTTTTCGCGTAGATCTTGTGCTTTCATCACATCACCTGCTTAGTTACAAAAGTAGTTTTAACAGGCAGTTTACGTGCCGCTAGGCGGAACGCTTCACGTGCCAACTCTTCAGGTACGCCATTCATCTCGTACATAACTTTGCCTGGTTGGATTTGAGCAACCCAGTACGCAACTGAACCTTTACCTTTACCTTGACGAACTTCAAGAGGCTTTTCAGTAATTGGCTTGTCTGGGAATACACGAATCCAGATTTGACCTTGACGCTTAATGTGACGTGTCATAGCACGACGTGCCGCTTCGATTTGACGTGCAGTCAGACGACCACGGCCAACAGCTTTAAGACCGAATTCGCCGAAGCTTACTTCAGTACCTTTAGCTAGACCACGGTTACGACCAGTCATAACCTTGCGGAACTTAGTACGTTTTGGTTGTAGCATCGTTCGACTCCTTACTTACGGCCTTTACGCTGCTTCTTAGGCTTATCGCCTTTTGGCTCTACTGCGTTAGCAGCTGGCATACCGCCTAGAATCTCACCTTTGAAGATCCAAACTTTAATGCCGATCACACCGTATTGAGTGTGAGCCGAAGAAGTTGCGTAATCAATGTCTGCACGTAGAGTGTGTAGAGGCACACGGCCTTCACGGTACCACTCAGAACGTGCGATTTCAGCACCGCCAAGACGGCCGCCTACTTGTACTTTGATGCCTTTAGCGCCTAGACGCATAGCATTTTGTACCGCACGCTTCATTGCACGACGGAACATAACACGACGCTCTAGTTGAGACGCGATGCTATCAGCTACAAGCTGACCATCTAGCTCAGGCTTACGTACTTCAGCGATGTTAATTTGCGCTGGTACACCTGCGATTTTAGCTACAGCTGCGCGTAGCTTCTCTACGTCTTCACCTTTCTTACCGATAACAACGCCAGGACGAGCAGTGTGAATAGTCACACGGATGCTCTTAGCTGGACGCTCGATAACGATACGAGATAATGATGCTTTTTGTAGTTCCTTTGTAAGGAACTGACGTACCTTGAAGTCGCCGTCTAGGTTGTCAGCGAATTCGTTGGTATTAGCAAACCATGTAGCATTCCAAGGCTTAACGATGCCAAGACGAATACCATTAGGATGTACTTTCTGACCCATTGCTTACTCTCCTAGTCTTTAGCGATCTGCTACAACAATAGTGATGTGGCTTGAACGCTTCAAGATACGATCCGCACGACCTTTAGCACGAGGCATAATACGCTTCATGATAGGGCCCTCATCTACGAAGATTTTAGCGACATTTAGATCGTCGATATCTGCACCTTCGTTATGTTCCGCGTTAGCGATAGCTGACTCAAGAACCTTCTTAACTAATACAGCAGCTTTTTTGTTGCTGAAAGTTAGAATTTCTAGAGCTTGGTCTACCGACTTACCGCGAATTTGGTCTGCAACTAAGCGAGCTTTCTGTGGAGAAATACGAGCAAAGTTATGTTTAGCTAAAGCTTCCATCATCTACTCCTTATTTCTTCTTAGCTTTCTTATCTGCAGCATGACCGCGATAAGTACGAGTTGGTGCAAATTCGCCCAGTTTGTGACCGATCATTTCTTCGGTAACGAAAACTGGAACGTGCTGACGACCATTATGGACAGCGATGGTCAAACCAATCATTGTTGGGATGATCATTGAGCGACGGGACCAAGTCTTAATAGGCTTTTTGTCTCCGCTTTCCACCGCTTTCTCTACCTTCTTCAGCAAGTGTAGGTCAATAAAAGGACCTTTCTTGAGAGAACGTGGCATGGCGATTCCTCTTTATAAATTATTTAGTGCGACGACGTACGATGTACTTGTCAGTGCGCTTGTTCTTACGAGTCTTGAAGCCCTTAGTAGGAACGCCCCAAGGAGAAACTGGGTGACGACCACCAGATGTGCGGCCTTCACCACCACCATGTGGGTGATCCACCGGGTTCATTACTACACCACGTACGGTTGGACGTACGCCGCGCCAGCGTGAAGCACCAGCTTTACCAAGTTCACGTAGCATATGCTCAGAGTTACCAACTTCACCGATCGTTGCACGACCTTCAGAAAGAACTTTGCGCATCTCACCAGAACGTAGACGGATAGTTACGTATGCACCATCGCGAGCGATGATTTGAGCATAAGCACCAGCCGAACGAGCTAGTTGAGCACCTTTACCAGGCTTAAGTTCAACACAGTGTACAGTAGAACCTACTGGGATGTTGCGCATCGGCAGAGTGTTACCTGCTTTGATTGCAGCATCTACGCCAGATTGAATCTGGTCGCCTGCGTTAACACCTTTAGGTGCAATGATGTAACGACGCTCACCGTCTGCGTACAGAACTAGAGCGATGTTAGCACTACGGTTTGGATCGTATTCTAGACGCTCAACTTTCGCTGGGATGCCATCTTTAGTACGTTTGAAGTCAATTACACGGTAATGGTGCTTATGACCACCACCGATGTGACGTACTGTAATACGACCGTTGTTGTTACGACCACCGTTCTTAGAGTTTTTCTCTAGAAGTGGTGCGTATGGCTTACCCTTGTGTAGGTCAGCGTTAACAACTTTAACGACGTGACGACGACCAGGGGAAGTCGGCTTACATTTAACAATAGCCATTTTTACTACTCCTGTTATTCCGCGCCGCCAACGAAGTCAAGATCTTGACCTTCTTTCAAAGTAACGTAGGCTTTCTTAACGTCTGAACGACGGCCTTCACGCATACCTTGACGTTTGGTCTTACCCTTTAATACAAGAGTATTTACAGACTTAACTTCAACTTCAAATAGCTTTTCTACAGCTGCTTTGATCTCTTTCTTAGTTGCATCTTTAGCTACTTTGAAAACGATAGTGTTCGCTTTCTCAGCTGCCATAGTTGCTTTTTCAGAGATGTGCGGAGCACGTAGAACTTTTAAGATACGCTCTTCAGTGATCATGCTAGCATCTCCTCAACTTGCTTAACTGCGTCAGCAGTCATTAGAACCTTGTCGAAAGCGATTAGTGATACTGGATCAACACCAGCAACATCACGTGCATCTACTTTGTATAGGTTACGAGCAGCTAAGAATAGATTTTCATCTACTTCGCCAGTCACAATCAGAACGTCGCTTAGCTCAAGCTCTTTAAGCTTAGCTACAAGTTCTTTTGTTTTTGGTGCTTCTACAGAGAAGTTATCAACAACGATTAAACGCTCTTGACGAACTAGCTCAGAAAGAATGCTCTTCATAGCACCGCGGTACATTTTTTTGTTTACTTTTTGGCTGTGATCTTGTGGTTTCGCAGCAAAAGTAACACCACCTGTACGCCAGATTGGGCTACGAATTGTACCAGCACGTGCGCGGCCAGTACCTTTTTGACGCCATGGCTTAGCGCCACCGCCAGATACTTCAGAACGAGTCTTTTGAGCACGAGTACCTTGACGAGCACCTGCTGCATATGCAACAACTACTTGGTGTACAAGAGCTTCGTTGAAGTCACGTCCGAAAGTAGTCTCGGAAACAGTTAGTGCATCAGCACCTTTAACCATCAATTCCATTACTTACTCCTAGACGTTATGCTTTAACAGCAGGTTTTACGATCACGTTTCCGCCTGTTGAGCCCGGTACTGCACCTTTAATAAGGAGTAGATTGCGCTCAGCGTCAACACGTACGATCTCTAGGTTTTGAGTCGTTACACGCTCAGCACCCATGTGACCTGCCATTTTCTTGCCTTTAAACACGCGGCCTGGAGTTTGACATTGGCCAATTGAACCCGGTGCGCGGTGAGACAAAGAGTTACCGTGAGTCATATCTTGAGTAGAGAAGTTCCAACGCTTGATAGCGCCTTGGAAGCCTTTACCTTTAGATGTACCAGTAACGTCTACTTTTTTAATTTCGTTGAAAAGTTCTACGTTTAGCTCAGCGCCAACTTCAAACTCTTCGCCGTTTTCTAAACGGAATTCCCAAAGACCGCGACCTGCTTCTACACCCGCTTTCGCGAAGTGACCAGCTTCAGGTTTAGTTACACGGTTAGCTTTCTTAGCACCAGTAGTTACTTGGATTGCTGCGTAGCCATCAGTCTCAAGAGTTTTAACTTGAGAAATACGGTTCGCTTCAACCTCAACAACAGTTACTGGGATAGAAACGCCTTCTTCAGTAAATACGCGGGTCATACCCACTTTACGTCCGACTAGACCAATCATTATTCTTATCTCCCTTAACCTAGGCTGATTTGAACATCAACGCCAGCTGCAAGATCAAGACGCATTAGAGCATCAACAGTTTTATCTGTTGGCTCAACGATGTCGATCAAACGCTTGTGAGTACGGATTTCGTACTGATCACGTGCATCTTTGTTGACGTGTGGAGAGGTAAGAACAGTGAAACGCTCTTTACGAGTAGGAAGTGGAATAGGACCACGAACCTGTGCGCCAGTACGTTTTGCTGTTTCAACGATTTCCGCAGTTGAAGCATCGATTAGCTTGTAATCAAACGCTTTAAGGCGGATACGAATACGTTGGTTCTGCATGAGACAGAGCTCCAATTATTAAAAATTACACAAACAATATCGCCACTCAAACCCGATAAAACGAGAGAATGCCGATTGATTTATGTGAAACCGTAGCACCCAAAATTAGGACGCATTGTCAGTTAACTTTTGAAGTAAACAAGAAGTTTACTATTTTTATTAACCGCGAACATAAGCTGAGTATACATTACTAGGTAAGACCTACTCCTCAGTGCTCATTGGTTCACAACCAGCGTTAGCCAGTGCGATGCATTATACAGATCACACTTTAGTATGCAAGTAGTGTTGGAAAAATAATCGCAATTTATTGGAAGTTGGTTTTGTATCGAGAGGGAAGAAGACAGATGGAAGGTAATATTTCTTTTGAGAAAACAAAAGGGAAGCCGAAGCTCCCCTTTTCAGATGCGTGCTCTTCTAATGAAGAGAGTGCAAAAATCTAAATGCTATTAAGCGAAGATTTTAGCTACAACACC
>NZ_JBFRVF010000111.1:0-953 GCF_041475025.1 Vibrio sp. 10N.222.49.C12
AACTGATCAGGTCAATCCAA
Source organism: Vibrio sp. 10N.222.49.C12 (assembly GCF_041475025.1). Lineage (NCBI taxonomy): Bacteria > Pseudomonadati > Pseudomonadota > Gammaproteobacteria > Vibrionales > Vibrionaceae > Vibrio > Vibrio sp. 10N.222.49.C12. The sequence continues at coordinate 21 of NZ_JBFRVF010000111.1, forward strand.
TCTCTTGTACACATTTTTGTGACGCGATCTTTGCACTCAAGAAATCCATTCCAAGCGCTACAGACCTTCGAAACAATATCGTTATAATCAATGAAGTTTTGGTTTGCTAGATAGTGTTGCCTTAACCAACTCCACACTTGCTCTATAGGGTTAAGCTCTGGTGAGTATGGCGGCAATTTGATAATACTGACATTATCAAATGGGTTAGCAATATCATCGGTATGCCATCCTGCGCCATCCATTATTACCACTGAATGACGGTCTTTTTCTGTGACTTTAGATATCTGCTCTAGATGGTTTATCATGATGTCTTTGTTAACCCAAGGGACGACCATTGCCTCACCAATCCCTCTCGATGGGCACACTGAGCCAAACAAATAAGCGTATTCAAATTGCTGCTGTTTTACTACGCGAGGTCTCGTTCCACGAGTAGCCCAAAGACGTGTTGTTGTGTTCTGCTGACCAAACCTAGCTTCGTCTTGAAACCAGACATCAACACTCTCTAGCCCAATATGGCCGGGGATCTTAAGGATCGTTTCGATTTGGAATTTTTTTAAAATCGTCTTGTATTTGCTGTGATTGTTTAGGGTGTTTGGAACGAGAAGTTATCCAAGAAAAACCCATGTGGTCGAGGAGATAATAGATGGAATTAGGGTGGTAGTGCTTGTCAAAGTGTTTAACGATGTAGTCATGTATATCGCTTCCAACAAGGCGGCCACCAGAAGGTGATTCAGCTTCTTTTTTTATGAAGGCACTGAGTTGAGCCCGCTGCTCATCGGTGAGGTATGCAGGCCTACCAGTCCGAGGTTTTTCTTGAAGTCCTTCTAGGCCTTCTTCAAAAAAAATCCGAACCCATTTATTGACACTGGTTCGACTGACTTTGAGAGATTTTGCAATTTGTGTACGAGAGAGGCCGTCTTTAAAGTGTGCGAG
>NZ_JBFRVF010000112.1:0-1503 GCF_041475025.1 Vibrio sp. 10N.222.49.C12
CTGTCTCTTATACACAAATCCCTAAGCCACGCTTGGGGATTTTTTTTGAACTATTTTTAGGTTTCATGATCTGATCATCTAAGCAATGACAAGGATGATTATCATGACCTATATAGAGCCAACCCTCTGGGCACAAAAACAGTTCGGTCAAGCCCACCTAAATGACCCTAGACGCACTCAAAGACTCGTTACTCTCGCAGCCTCACTGGCCGAGCAACCTGGTGTACCCGTCTCGAAACTCATTATCTCCCCTGCTGAAATGGAAGGGGCTTATCGCTTCATCCGTAATGAGCAAATCAAAGCAGAAGATATCGCAGAAGCGGGGTTTTATGTCACCGCACAAGAAGCATTAGAGCAACAAACACTTCTTGCCTTAGAAGACACCACTTCTCTCAGTTACTCCCATCGCAGCATTCGAGATGAACTCGGGCACTCCAATCAAGGCAACCGACATCGCGCCATGTTCGTACACTCAACCTTACTTTTTGCTCCCGACACTCAATCTGTTATTGGTTTAATTGAACAACAGCGCTGGACTCGTGATATAGAAAAGCGAGGCCAAAGGCACCAGCATGCGACTCGACCATACAAAGAGAAAGAAAGTTATAAGTGGGAACAAGCCTCTCGCCATGTCGCTGAGCGACTTGGCGATAAAATTTCGGATGTCATTTCTGTGTGCGATAGAGAAGCCGACCTATTTGAATACCTCACTTACAAGCGAGAGCAACAACAAAGGTTCATCGTTCGCTCAATGCAAAGCCGCTGTATTGAAGAGCATGATAATCGTCTTTATAGCTATGCCTCTACCCTGTTATCAGCCGGAGAGAAAGTGCTCGAAATACCGCAAAAAGGGGGGCGTAAAGCTCGCAAGGCTCATTTAGATATCAAATATGCCCCCGTGACACTCAAGTCTCCTGCTAACAAGAAAGAGTTCGATAACATTCCGCTTTACTACGTGGGATGTATAGAACAAGGAGAGAGTAGCGATAAGCTCGTATGGCACTTACTGACTTCTGAGCCGATAACGAGCAAGGAAGAGGCACTCAAAATCGTCAGTTATTATGAGCGGCGCTGGCTGATAGAAGATTTTCATAAAGTCTGGAAAAGTGAAGGGACAGAGGTTGAGCAACTGAGAATGCAAAGTAAGGACAACTTAGAGAGGCTCAGCGTTATTTTGGCTTTTATCGCGACTCGGTTACTCCAGTTGAGGTTTATGAATGAATCAGACGCGTTATCTAAGACCAGTTGTGAGCGGGTATTAAGAGGCAAAGCGTGGAAGTTAATGTGGCTCAAGTTGGAGAAGAAAGAACTACCGAAAGAAGCGCCTAATATATCATGGGCTTACAACGGTATTGCTCGGTTAGGTGGTTGGAAGAATACCAAGCGAACGGGGCGCGCTTCTATAAAGACGTTATGGCAAGGATGGTTTAGGTTACAAACCATCCTTGAAGGGTATGAACTCGCTAAGTCTCTTGATTAACCAGACTTGTGATCAAGAGACAG
>NZ_JBFRVF010000113.1:0-1391 GCF_041475025.1 Vibrio sp. 10N.222.49.C12
CATAGACAGAACCTTAAGCACTAAGCTCAGCGTAAATTCCGTCTAACGTAATGTTTTCTTTAGACTTCCTCTGCGCGGACTTTTGAGCGTTCCTTGATATATAACTGGTAGCCCATTCGATTTTATTGCTGATTTCTGACCATGCGCCGTGACTGATACATTCAAATATTGGTAACAGCCAGACATCCACATTTTTTGCCGCTTTAAACAATGAGACCGATGGCATTATCTGAAGCGCAATACTACGCCTAATGATCAGCGCAAGTAAACTGGCCCAGATGAGCCCATCAACGATGGCCTTTTGTGCGGTGACAAATCGTTGCCAGTTGGTGTGAGACTTTAACTCTTTAAAAAGCAGTTCCACCTGCCATCGACAGCGGTAGATCGCCATGATGTCATCGGCAGTAAAGGTGTCTGAAGGTAAGTTAGTTATCCAAATGCAGAATCGTTTTTCTTCAGCAAACCATCGTCGCACGACTCTAAACTCTTGTTTACCTCGACGGACTTTTAGGTCAAGGACCTGCGAACGGTTGATACCTCGAGTAATATCTTTCAGCTTCTTCCCTTCTAGCTTAGGCAGCAGTCGCCCCTTGCCGTTCCTTGCCTCAATAATCATAGGGTTCAGAGACTTAGCACCTCGGACAATATAGAATCCGCCATGCTGTTCAAGCTCTCGAAAGAAGTGGAAATCAGGATACCCTGCGTCAGCTAACAGCAATTTGTTGTTCATCGTTTTGGGCTCAGGTAAAAAATCTCTTTCTGATGCCGTATCAGCGCTGATGTTCATCGCGACTGGAGAAAAGCTTTTCAACGACATTGTCATATGACATTCAACCGCTGCAGGGTTACGTTTAAATCGACTCGGATAAACATCCGCCAGGTCACGATGGATGTGGAAAGAGCTGCCATCTTGAAGCAGTACATCATCAAAGGTGTCGAGCTTATTTGGTAGACCGACATTCTGCTGGCGAGCAAATTGAGCTATTGCTCGCATAACAAGTTGCCGCATGAAATTAGGAAACTCATTTTTCCTCAACTGGTTATGGTAAGGCTTGTATGCCACGGCACCTTCAGGGCTCAAGCACATCCCATTGAATTGTCGCAGTAAATCCGCAATGGAAGTGCAGTTTCCTTTGCTTAACGCGGCCACTAAGCTAATGACTAGCTGCTCGGGTAATATCGCCCGACACCGTTTCATCAGGCCTGTACTTTTCGCCATTTTTTGGAGGGTGTCAGCATTAAAGAATTGCTTAAATTGCTTCTGTAAGGAGATAATCGTCATCGGCTTCACTATTGATGTAGGTAGTTTGTTTGGCGACGATTATCTGATCATAAATGAAGCCTTTTTTCTATCTAAATAAACAAGTTAGCTCTTAAGATCCTGTCTATGA
>NZ_JBFRVF010000114.1:0-4469 GCF_041475025.1 Vibrio sp. 10N.222.49.C12
ATCTACCCTGCCAGATAGGGGAAGCCCCGAAATAGTTATAACAATCTGTTTAAGAGTGATTCGCAACGCTTGGCATTTTTGCTATGCGTTGCGTTCAGTGTTTAAGGCGGTATACGGTAGCATCGGTATTGCGTTGCTCACATATATGGTCTCCCCCAGTTTCGCAAGTCAGCAGTATGATTAAAAGCGCAGGTTAACTTCCATATATACGGCCTGTTTAACGGCTATTGCCTTGGCCAAGATGAGGAAGTCGAACACGAAGTCCTAATCACCTTATCGACTTTATAAGCCAGTGTGAGCATAAGGTTTTCAACGTGTAGGATTTGTCCTGTTATTCATCTTACTACGTACTTTGCAAAGGGTTGGTGATTGTTACTAGCTTTGTGTGGGTTGGTATTCTTCATTTTTAGTTGTAACAGCCCACGCTATTCGCATGAGTTTGTTTGCTAAAGCGACAGCGGCTCTGTTTGGTCCTCGTCGTTCTTGGAGTTCAAGCATCCACTTACTGAGATTATCGGATTTAAATTTGGCGCGCCTCAACGCTGCTCTTGCTCCATGAACGAGAAGGGAGCGGATATACGTATTGCCTCTTTTAGTTATTCCTAGAAGAATGACTTTGTCGCCGCTGGTATCTTGCCTTGGTACAAGCCCCATTGCGGCGGAGGCATCTCTACCGGTTTTGAACTGTTGTCCAGAGCCTAGCCATACCGCCACGGCTTGGCTAGTGAGTGGCCCAAAGCCTGGAATCGACATGAGTCGCTTTGCGTTTTCGAACTGCTTGATGGTTTGGTTAAGTTTATCGTCGAACCATTTTACTTGTTCGTCGATGTATAAATATCGTTCGTACTGATGGGATAGCAACTCTCTTAATATATAAGACAGTTTGTTTTCATCGTTCTCGAGTATTTCGGGTATGGCCTTTCTGAAGGCTGCGGCTCCTTTGGGCATAATGATGCCGTATTCAGAGATAAGGCCACGCACTTGATTAACGATACGAGTTCTTTCAGTGACGAGCAGACGTCTCATTCGAATAAGAGATTGGATGTCTTGTTGCTCGACGGATTTATGAGGCACAGGGTGAGGTCTTTTGTAGAGCGCGACTTCGGCAATGGCTTCGGCATCGTTATAGTCGTTTTTCTGTTTACGCCTTTGAGTTTTCACATGCTGGGGTGCGTAGAGTATGACTTCGTGACCGAACTGAGAGAATTCACGAGCCCAGTAGTGTGCGCCGGAACAAGCTTCCATGGCGATAGTACAAGGTTCTTTATTGGCGATGTAACTAAGTAGTTTACTTCGTTGAAGTTTTTTACGGCAAAGATTCTTCCCTTTATGATTGATTTCAAAAAGAAAGAAGATATTTTTTGCTAAATCGATACCGATGATTTTATGCTGAGTCATGGTCTGCTCCTTTTACTTCGGACCTGAACACTCCAAGCATGGCTTACAGTCATGTGAAGTGGTAGGGGGAGACCATCTCATCACCTTAACAGGGCTATAACACAAAATCAGGCTATTGCTCAAAATTGCTATTTGAACTATTATTTGTACATTAAATTGTACCATAGGGAGTTCAATATGAGCCGCATCCATTTTGATCAAGATATTCAGCCTTTGTCTGAATTTCGTGCTGGCGTGACGTCATTTATTAAACAGATTAACGAAACTCGCAGACCACTAGTTATCACACAACGTGGTAAGGGTGTTGCGGTTGTCCTTGATGTTGCAGAATATGAAGCAATGCAAGAGAAGATCGAGTTACTGGAAGAAATGCGTACTGCTGAAGCACAATTAGCTTCAGGTTTAGGTGTTTCCAATGAAGACGCTCGTGCTCAAGTATTGGGGCGCATTAAGAAATGAAAGTAGTCTGGTCACCACTAGCATTACAAAAGTTAGGTGATGCAGCCGAGTTTATTTCACTGGATAATCCAGTGGCGGCAGAAAACTGGGTTAATGAGGTTTTTGATAAAACTGATTTACTCTCAAGTATGCCTGACATGGGGCGAATGGTTCCTGAGCTGCCTCATACCAATTACCGTGAAATTTTGTTTGGTCACTATCGAATCATATATAGCCTCAGCCATGAAATTCGCGTCCTTACAGTACGAAATTGTCGTCAGATACTAACGGAAAGTGACGTGTAGCAATTGTGTCATAACAAGCAATTTAAGAGGGATTCACAACGCTTGGCACTTTTGCTCCTACTTCAAGTTAAGTGTTTATGGTACAATGCGTTAGGTTTGGGTGGAGGCGTTGTTCACCCCTTAATTGGGCTATTTGCCCAGAGGAAGTAATCAATCCATTGGGAACTTTTGTTTCTGGTTGAGTACGCGCATAATTCGGATAATGTCGCCTTCGATCCAATAGGAGACGATCATTGAAATCTCAGGAATTATAAGTAATTGCCCACGAATGCCGTCTCTCTGTACACCCATTAGAGGCTGCTCAAGCAAGTTTTCTACTTTTGTTTCAATGAGGTTGTCAGCGTTTTCTGCCGCATCAGGGTTGAAGTCATAGATAAACTCAAAGATCCTTTCACGATCATTGAGTGATTCTTCTTCCCATAAAATCATTGCTTACCTCGATTACGTATTCTGGCTTTGCGTTCTTCCATTCGAGATTTAGCAGTTTGGTGTTCAACGAAAACGGATTCTCCTGAGTCAAACTTCTCAAATGCTAGGTTTACTTGTTCAGTTAGCCATGCATCGTGAGATAATGTCTGTCTTTGTTGCTCAGCGAGTTGCTCAGTAAGCTCACGGCAAGCACCACTCAGTGTGCGACCTTGGCTCTCAGCCATCTGTTGAGCTAGGCGTTTTGTTTCTTCATCAACACGAAATTGAATTCTAGTGTCCATGATGTATTCCTTTATTGGTGTGTGTACAAATGTTAGCACTCACCTTTGAGATGGGCAACTGACAAGCTACTATGGCGCCAATAACTAACTTTTGGTGCTATGTTTCATCGCACATAGTCCCATATCTCATCAACCATTGCAGAACGTTAAATGATAGGTCACCACAATCTGTAGAGGAAAGTGCATTGAAGTTAACCAATAAACTCGTACGTTACCCGCACATTGATGTTGATCGTGCGTTTGAAAAAGAAGCTGAATTATTGCAGCAAATTCAGGCGGGTGAGATTGGGCAAGCCTTAATGTTGTGGCAAGCAAAAGCGCCGACACTTGTTTTGCCCGCAGGTAAAAAGTGGCCTGTGACCGTAGAGTCTAGAAAACAACTCGCGGCACAGGGCTGGCAACTCACTTCTCGTAAAACGGGTGGTGCTCCCGTTCCTCAATTGCCGGGGATCATTAACTTATCGCACATTTACCATTGGCCTCGCGATGAAGCTTACAACATCCAAAAAGCGTATCGACATTTATGCGACGTTTTAACCCTGTTTTTCAAAGAATTGGGCATCGATGTGGATGTACACGCCACCCCCGGCTCTTATTGTGATGGTGACTACAACCTCAATATCAATAAACAAAAAATAGTGGGTACTGCGCAACGTGTATTGCTTAAACAGGGGGGCGGCCAAATTGTACTTTCGCAAGCTTGTATCTTGTTAGATGCCGACTTAGAGAACATCGTTGCGCCAGTGAATTTTTATAATCAAATTTGCGACAACCCAACCGTAGTGGATGCGCAGGTTCATACTCCCTTGTCCGCGCATTTGACGAGCCTTCCCAACGTAGACTCACTTTTTCAGCGGTTAAGCCAAGCTTTCATCAAGTATGCGTAATGTCTTCCTTTCGCTAACGCACAGCTCGCTTTTGGTTTAGGAAGGCCAACTTCTCGCTTATCCTTTCTCTCTATAGTTCGCTGGCTTGATATCCAACAGTGGTGTGTTGTTCAAGCAATCTAAGCCTCTCACGGTTACTGTGCCATTCTCGATTTTTTCAATCGTTAGCACGGCTGTACCGATTGGGTTTGGTAGGAGTTTTAAAAGGCCGAACAGCAATTCGACTATTTCAATAGATTCCCACATATACGTAAAAAACTATGGGGAAATCACTTTTGGGCTAGAGGGTATTTTGTAGATACGGTCGGTGTGAATGAAGAAGTCATTCGACGATATGTATGACACCAATATAAGCAGGACATAGAGTATGAACAATAACTGCAGTTATTGAAGAACTGATAGCGCGGATGCCCCCTCCTAGTAGGTTATAAAGGGAAACCGCGTTCTAAGACGGCGGATATTTTTTCCTGTTTTAAATTGAACGGATTGAAAAAAATGTTTTAGACCATATATTGTCTTAGTAGACATAGGGTTATGAGCATTGAAATGGAATCAGCAATTCAAAATTTGTTAAGAGAACATCCTAAATTAAAGGCAAAAAAAATAGCATCGTTTTTGGGCTTTGAACGCAAAAAAGTAAATGTGCTACTGCACGCTAATTCTTCTACTTTTATCCAGAATGATGACTATGAATGGTCTTTAATTAACGGAGCTACATGGATTCCCCCGGT
>NZ_JBFRVF010000115.1:0-8104 GCF_041475025.1 Vibrio sp. 10N.222.49.C12
GGGTTCATGGGGCGGATACGATGTACTACCCAAGTACTTACCTAGCTATTGGGTTTGCGTTGGAGAGAAAAGAGTTAGGGGAGATTTGCATCATCGCTTTCACTTTGATATCTATCCACCTTTCAGCTCACTGGCTTATGGGAAGAAAGTAAGCAGCCACCATCTATAAGTAATAACCCTGTAGTAGCTAAGTGAATTTGGCCACTACATTAGAGATTCTGCTATACCTCAAGTAATCCGCCAAATGCTAATTTATCAATGCATATAACACAGAATTGTCCAAAAACGAGTTGAACTAAGCCGCTCTTCGACTATGACGACTACCAGCGAACTCTGTTTAAAGTCCGTTAATTTTAGCAAACCTTCATAATCACTGGTTCGAATCACTGGCGCGAATCACTGAGTTGATTTTTCATATACGCCAGAAACGAAAAATGTCGCATCCATGCGACATTTCTCTTTTGGCGGCCAAACCAGTTTTGCTATATCCATTCTAGATTTCAATCTATTAGGAGATTATTCAGAATGTAATTATAAGACGCTGTTAATGTTGATTAGTTCCCTTTATGCGGCATTTTTTTTCGATTTATCTTCTAAGTCGAATGACGCAGCGATTAATTTCTTGGTGTAGTTGTTTTTCGGCGCATTGAAAATCTCTTCTGCAGACCCTTCTTCCATTACTTCGCCCTTCTGCATCACCAGTACGCGATCCGACAGTGCTTTCACTACCGAGAGATCGTGGCTGATGAACAGGAAGCCGATATTGTGCTTGGCTTGAATGTCTTTCAGCAGGTCAATCACGGTCAGTTGTACTGAGCGATCGAGTGCTGAAGTCGGTTCATCCAGCAAAATGAAAGAGGGCTCTAGAATCAGTGCGCGAGCAATCGCGATACGTTGTCTTTGCCCGCCAGAGAACTCATGTGGATAACGGTTTATTGAATTCGGCTCTAAGCGAACTTCAATCAATGCTTTGCGCGCTCTTTCTAAACGTTCTTGCTTGGATAGATGAGGTTGATGCACCGTTAAGCCTTCGGTGATGATTTCCCCAACTGTCATGCGTGGTGATAAAGAACCATAAGGATCTTGGAACACCATTTGGACATCTTTCTTGAGCTTGTGACGCTCTTTATCATTTAATAAGCTAACGTCTTGGCCTTTGTAAACAATACGTCCGGTACTTGGCAGCAAGCCGATTAATGCACGTCCAAGGGTTGATTTACCTGAACCAGATTCACCAACAATGCCTAGCGTTTCGCCTTGCTTAAGATTCAACGAAATGCCTTTTACGGCTTCGAAGTACTGGCTTTTACTCTTGATAAAGTGTGATTTCATCAAGAACTGAACTCGGATGTCGTCAGCACACAATAGTTCTGGGGCTGTCGCCTCAACAGGAACCTTAGCGCCTTTCGGAATCGAGTTAATGAGCATTCTTGTGTAATCATGTTTAGGACTATCGAACAAAGATTGAGTCATCCCTTCTTCTACGAGCTCACCTTTACACATCACTAGCACGCGGTCTGCAAAGTGTTTCACCACACCTAAGTCATGGGTGATGAACAAAATTGCCATTCCCATCTTGCCTTGGATCTCTTTGATAAGAGCAAGCACTTCAGCTTGAACCGTTACATCTAATGCAGTTGTAGGCTCGTCAGCAATCAGGATATCCGGTTCATTAATCAGCGCCATTGCGATCATGATGCGTTGCAGCTGACCACCCGAAAATTCGTGAGGGTACTTGGTGTACGACTTTTCTGGCATTGGCAAGTGCACAAGATTAAACAGCTCAATCACTCGCTGTTTGGCTTGAGACTTTGACACTTTACGATGCCACATAATAGATTCTGCCACTTGAATGCCGACGCGCAGGTATGGGTTCAAAGATGTCATCGGCTCTTGAAAGATCATGCCGATTCTGTCGCCACGAATCGACTGCATTTCACGCTCTGATTTTTCGAGAACAGACTCGCCTTCAAACTCAATTTGAGACTGCGGATCAATAATGGCGTTGTCTGGAAGTAGACGCATCAGTGCGTTGGAAGAGACAGATTTACCAGAACCTGATTCACCAACAATGGCCAAGGTTTCGCTGGATTTAAGGGTAAAGTTAACCTTTTTCACCGCATCAACGATTCCATCGTTGGTTTTGAAGCTAACGGAGAGGTTATTGACTTTAAGAAGAGCCCGGTCCGACATGATATATCCTTATCAATTTAAGACATTAGGTGAAGATTGAACTTCTGACGTTGTTTTAAGTTGCCCCAAATGGTGATGAGCACGTTGAATTTGTTCTAGTTCGAGCATCCAATGCGAACTGCGCTGAGCGCTGCAAAAAGCGATCAGGTGATTGAGCAAGCCTTCGCTCTGCTTTTCCAATAATCCAAAGGTACGTTGAATCAGCTCAGTGTTCTCCAGAGAGATAAATTGCATCAGAGCGTAAGATTGATTCAAGGTATCGAAGGCTTGTTGGTGCTGACCTAATCGGTTGAGTATCTCTGATTGAGCGACACTTGCGTCTCTCAACCCGGCAAGCAAGCAGGCAAATTGGCAAGGCTTGATATCGCTTTGGTATGCTGCATCTTGGATGTGATGAGGAAGTGAGGTTAGAACATCACCATAAAGGCGTTGTGCTTCTGGCCAGTGACCTTGTTCCATTAACTGTTCAGCTTTTAGGTAGTGCATCCAGCATCGTTCAATTTCCATATCCACATCCTCAATTTATAATATCAGAAAATGTTAATGATATTTATTATCAATTGCAAATTAAAATCATTCACATGTTAAGTTGGTGAATTAAATGACGAGCTATTCCTAAAAATGGCTTAAATTGTGTGTTATTTGTTCAGTTGAACAGCTGTGTAGCGTAAGTCACTAAATTTGTAGGAAATTACATCTACACTGATTTTATCTACACCCAAGTAATGAAGGACTAAGGAGGCGGCGATGGCGATGCAAAGACTCAATACAGAACAGCTGTATAAGGTAGCGGAACTCGATAAGTTACCATGTAAGTCGACCAAAGAACTGGCTCCAATTGACGAAATCGTCGGGCAGGAACGGGCACAAAAAGCCGTTGAGTTCGCGATGTCAATCAAGGAAAAGGGTTACAACATTTATGCGATAGGGCGAAATGGTCTGGGTAAACGCACCATGATCTTGCGCTATCTGAACCGTCACCCTCAAGAAGTGCAGGAGCTTTTTGATTGGTGTTATATCGCGAACTTTGAAGATATTCGTACACCTAAGGTACTGAAATTGCCGCGTGGCGTTGGCAGCAGCTTAAAGCAAGATATTGAAAAATTGATGCGTAAACTGCTGAAAGGTATGCCTCTAGCGTTTGATAACGAGATGTACTTTAGCCGTGCTGACAGGCTTAAAAACCAATTAGCAGCTAAGCAACAAGCCGCGTTAGAAAGCATTAGCCAAGAAGCGAAAGACAAGGGCATTAACCTGACGATCACCACTCAGGGTGATTACCAGTTTGTGGCAATGAATGGCGATGATCTTCATACCGAAGAGAGCTTTGATCTGCTTTCGCCGGAAGAGCAAGATCAATTCGATAAAACCATTGATGGATTGGAAGTCGGCCTACGAACCATCTCTCGTGAACTGACGGAACTTGAAGAGACGTACACTGAGAAAATTCAAAAGCTGAATGATGATACGGCGCGAGATGTGATCACGCACTTCATCAAGCAATTGAAGAAGGATTACAGCCAATATCCAGACATCAAAAAGTACCTAACGGCACTGCGTAAAGACATTGTCGACAACGCTGACATCTTCTTAGAAGAGAGCACGGAGCAAGCAGAAGTTGCAACGGCCTCTTTGGATAAGAAAATGCCGCGTCGCTACAAGGTTAATGTGATTGTGAGCCAAAAGGAGGAGACTCTGCCGATCGTGGTGGAAGAGAATCCAAATTATCACTCTCTGTTTGGCTATGTAGAAACGGCGACGTTCAAGGGTACTGTCTTTACTGACTTCTCATTGATTCGCGCAGGTAGCTTACACAGAGCCAACGGTGGCGTATTACTGATGGATGCGGTGAAGGTACTTGAGCAGCCGTACGTTTGGGAAGGCTTGAAACGAGCACTGCGTTCACGTCAATTGAGCTTCACTTCATTAGAAAAAGAGGTGACCTTAACGGGGGCGGTATCGCTTGATCCAGAACCGATTCCATTGGATGTTAAGATCATCCTGTTTGGCGATTACCGAACTTACCAACTGCTGCAACACTACGATGCAGAGTTTGGTGAACTGTTCCGTGTAACGGCCGATTTTGAAGATGAGATGAAGCGTACTCCCGATTCTGAAATGCATTACGCGCGCTTTATTTCGAGCATCGTGCACGACAACAACATGCTGCATTGTGACCGTAAAGCGATCGCTCGCATCATTGAGCACAGCTCTCGTCAGGCGGGTGACCAAGGTAAATTGTCTCTGCACTCTGCTCACATTGCTAATCTGCTTCGTGAATCAAACTACGTGGCGAGAGGCTCAAAATCGAACCTGATTCGTGCAACGCACGTTGACCAAGCGTTATCTAACCAACAGATGCGTGTCGGACGACTGCAAGACAGCGTGATGGAAACCTTCACTAACGGCACAACGCTAATCCATGTTGATGGTCAAGCGGTTGGGCAAGTGAATGCGCTGTCTGTACTCAGCACGACGGATCATATGTTTGGTGCGCCGAACCGAATCACGGCAACCACCGCTTACGGTGATGGTGAAGTGATTGATATTGAAAGAAACGTAGACCTAGGTGGCAGTATTCACTCAAAAGGTGTGATGATCTTGTCGGCTTACCTTTCTTCCGTATTTGGTAAGACAGCCAAAGTCCCGCTCACCACTAACATCACCTTCGAGCAATCGTATGGAGGCGTCGATGGTGACAGTGCGAGTATGGCCGAGTTCTGTGCGGTTGTATCAGCGTTCTCTAAGCAACCAAACCGTCAAGATATCGCAATTACAGGCTCGATGAACCAGTTTGGTGAGTCTCAGCCAATTGGTGGTGTGAACGAGAAAATTGAAGGTTTCTTTGATGTGTGTGAAATCAAAGGGCGTTCAAACGAACAAGGGGTGATCATCCCGCGTTCAAATGTTCACAACCTGATGCTGCGTAGCGATATTGTGAAAGCGGTTGAAAAGGGCGAGTTTAATATCTGGGCGATTGACCATGTAACAGAAGCGATTGAACTGTTCACAGGCAAAGCCGCAGGTGAGGCGAGTGATGAGGGTAGTTATCCAATTGATACTATATTTGGTATCGCCCAAGCTAAACTGAACGCACTGCGCAAATAGTTTGAATATCTAGATACACAGTTTAATAGCTAAGCTAAATAGATAAACAAACAGATAAACAGCTAAAACGCAAAAGCCATCGATTCTAGAGTCGATGGCTTTTTTGTTGGTTGAGGTTTAGTTTGCCAGTGAACTAATTGTAGTTGGTCAGCTTGTTGTATTCGGTGAAAGTCGCGTGTTAAATGGTGTTAACCGTTTCGCAAGCAGAGCTTGGTGCCATCGAACTTCAGTTTTGCCAATAAGTGTTTGGCGTTAGCTCTGCCAATATCATCAAATTCGACACCGTATCGAGCGTAGTGCGTCGATTTCTGTAAATTGCAGACGATGCCTCGCAATGGCGGAATCAGTGGGCCGTTGTAGTTCTCAGGGGTTATCTCAATAGACACGCGATCGGCAATCTGAATCGCACGAGAGGTTGGTGAGGTAACGAAACGACAACCACTTTTCGATAAATCTCGTATCTCACAGTTTGCTCGCTGGTCGTTGAAGATGATTCTTGAAGCCAGATTCACTTCATAGCGTGTTTCTTTACGTAGCTGTGTCACTTGCATCGTGCTTGGTGTAGACAGCACTAGAATAGGGAAGGGTTCACCAATCTTATGGTGAATTTGGCTTCTAAAGTGGATAAGCGCGCCTTCACCTCGTAGAGAATACGCACGAGCGGTCATCCAAAAACCTTCTTGAAAGAAAAAGTTCAGATCTTCATTGGATACCTCGGGAACCTCAACCACAATACAGTTATCACTGTGCGTTCCGATAAACCTGGTGGTGGCGAGAAACTTCGTGCCAACGGGAGTCGAGACATTTAATGTCAGCTCACTGCCGTGCTCAATCATGGCCAGTGCATCAGTGCTATTGATAGTGGAAACGGTGCGATTACGAGGGTCTTGAAGTGCCTGATTATGCTCCAAAGGCTTCTTCAGGGGTGCGTTCATTATATGTTCTCCATGCGCCAACATGCGTCTGTTAGTTATATTGGTAACTTGCTAACAAGGGGTTATTACGTGCTAGATTTAGTGGACGTACTCACATAGATTTATAGAGTGCCTTTTATCATTGCTGATTTTATATTAAGCCGATTGCACTGAATTATTTGCTGTGTTTGTAAGTACTTAGATTTATTTATATGCACTTGCGCTAGTCTATTACAAGGAACTCATACTTCAAACTTTTATTGTTTGTCGTATCAATTATTTGCAGGAGTTGAGAATGCAGGCAGTAAAATGGGATCAAGAAGTGAACCAGATCACGGTAGAGTTAGAACCCAACCAGTTCGCGGTCGTTAAGTATCAAAAGGACGGAGATGTACTACATATCACGTCGACACGCATTCCTGATGAACTGCAAGGCAAGGGCTTTGGGAAGGTGATGATGGAATCGGTATTGCCTGAAATTGAACAAGCGGGCTTCAAAATTGTGCCGGTTTGTAGCTATGTGGTTCACTACATGAATAGGCAGCCACAGTGGTCACACCTTCTATCCGATAAAGCATAACAACGAGTAATATGTCTCAATCAATATCGTCGAATAATCGAGCTCAACCTGAAGCGGGTTCAAGTCAAAATCAGCCAGAGCTTTATCAACAAGAGTTTTATCAAAATGAGCTTTATCAAAAAATAGCGACCTCGCTGGGTTGTCATGAAGGGTTTGATGTCCAAGTGATTCAACGCCTATGGGGTGGATATGGCGAGTTAGTTCGCTTAGTCTTTTCTCAAGAAAGCAGTGCGGAACTCAAGAGTGTGATTGTTAAACATGTCGCGTTGCCAGATAAAGCTGAACACCCAAAGGGTTGGAATACCAAACTCTCTCACCAACGAAAGGTACACTCTTACCAAGTGGAAACAGCTTGGTATCAGTCATTCACCCAACAATGGGATGAGCGCTGCCCTGTACCTGTTGGGCTGCAATGTGAACTAGAAGAGAATGAGTGGCTGATTGTGATGCAAGACTTAGCGGATATAGGTTTTCCGTTAACCTCTCATTTTGATGTTCTTGCTGCTTCTGACTATCAGGCACCTAGTTACACACGAGAAGAGCAAAAACAACGCGATGCTTGCCTTAAATGGCTCGCTAACTTTCACGCAAAGCATATCAATATCAATCAAGAGCAGTTGTCATCATTGTGGCAAGTCGGTACTTATTGGCATCTAGATACACGTCCTGATGAGCTCAATGCCTTGGCTGATTTACCATTGAAGAATCAAGCCAAGCACATCGACCGTTTACTCATAGAGTGTCCATATCAAACCTTAGTCCATGGCGATGCCAAGCTCGCCAATTTTTGTTTTGATTCTGAAAGCGAGCGAGCAGCTGCGGTCGATTTCCAATATGTGGGTTACGGCTGTGCGATGAAAGACGTCGCCTTGTTCATGAGCAGCGCGATTAGGCCACAAGATTGCGCAGAGCTTGAATCAGAAGTACTAGATGCTTACTTCCACTACTTGAAAGAGGCATTGGCGTACTATCAGCCACACCTTTCATTTGATGAGGTAGAAGCAGCATGGCGACCAATGTTTTACGTGGCGTGGGCCGATTTCCAACGTTTCGTAAAAGGCTGGAGCCCAGAGCATTGGAAGATTAACCCTTATACTGAGCAGTTGACCTTACGAGTGCTCACTCAATTAGACGAACAGGAGTCCGTCAATGTTCGATAGAACCGCGAGCTGGAAAACGCCGCAAAACTTTTTATTACTGATTTCGATTGTTGTACCGATCGCGTTTTCGAGCTGGATGGCTCTGCTTAATAACTTCGTGATTGAGAAAGCGAACTTTGATGGCGCCGAGGCTTTGTTTCCTAAATCAG
>NZ_JBFRVF010000116.1:0-8711 GCF_041475025.1 Vibrio sp. 10N.222.49.C12
TACCTTGAAAAACACCGATAGTCCCCCATATTCAGGTTAGCACTATCGCTAACGTACCCATTTTCTTTCAGAATAGCTGTGCAGTTTGCCTCGATCTCTACACAAAATCTCATCAACAACTCATGAATACGGAAAGAATGAGTGTTCAAGTTCTGATCTGATGGCTCAACATAATCGAACAGCTCAATTAAGTCTTTTTGCAAAAGCAAATAAGCGCGGATGTACTGAGCGGGAGCATCTGCGTATAGAGGATGCTTTATGTACTCCCCTTTGCCGGAGTCACCATATGAATTGTCAGAAAATACTCTACATGTTCTTGTGTAAGGTTTATCTATCACCAATACTCTCCTTGCTGTATAACGCCTTATTATGAAGATTTATTTAGCAAGTACTGCCTAAATTCTTTGATCAACTCCACGGGCACATCACCATGCCCCTTTGCAATGATTTCACTTGCATCCAATAAGTAGTACGTAATTAACGGTATTGCCGCTATTTCTAGTTCACTTGGAGTAATTTTAAACAGGCCTTGCTCGCTTAGTTTATTTGTTTTTTTTGTTTCCATAACACGATTAAGCAATGAAAAAACACCACTATGCGTATGACAAGACAAAGAACCATACAGAGCTTTATAATCCTCTTGAAGCCCTGCTAGCTTGAACTTATCGTAGATACTTAAGCCATCAAAATTTTGACTCGGCTTATAGAGTTCATAAGCTTCCCGCCGTAACTTGCGGTATTTATTCTGTTGATATTTTTTCCGAGATAGCTCCTTTTCTCTGTTGTAGTACTCTGCCCACAAATAATTAACATAATTACCGTCACTTTCGACAATTTTAATGTCGACATAGATTTCTAGCGCATTTCTAACAATCGACTGAGTAGCCACGAAGTGCTGTTCATGTATTAATATGGAAAGTGACTTACACTGCTCAACCATAGCGGCAAATAACCCCATCATCGTAATATATGGAGCGCTAATTGAACTGTGGTATGTATCCTCGAAAAGAGCGGTAGATATAGTGATGACCTGATCTAACTCTTCTAGATTCTCGATATGAGTCATAGATATCCCTTCTTTATATCGAATGACATGGATTCCTCCTCTAGAGGTACTGCCACACTTATGCACCATGTCTGATTATTCTTATTTCTGCAGTATCGACCTAGCTAAAAACACCTTTAGCCGTCATGACAAATACCAAAATGGCTAGGTAATACTCTCTCTAAACTACTGACTAAAATAGCAAGTATGCCACTCATACGTATAGGCATTGAAGCGTGTAGCGAACATTAGCTAGCTGGTCGATAAGATTACTATCGAACCTTATCTTTTCCTCGCTCGCCTTGAGAAAAGCCTCAAAGCGGTGTGCCCTTCAAAGGGAATCGTACAATTTACTTAACAAAGTGGCATAGGGCTTGTTCAACACTCGGGATTTAGTGTTAGCTGAGCAACACCTTAATCCTTATTTGTTAACTCAATTCAAGTTTCAAATGTTCGAAATCGATATATGCTTCTTCGAATGATGAAACTTCCTGTATAAAGCCTTCATCAAAATTAATTTTTTGCAGCAAATCATCAAGTGATTTTGATTGTATAAAGGCTTGGTATAATCCTTTAACTCCAATACCTTTTGGAGTGTGTCCTAATAAATATTCTATTAGCTGATTCTTACTAAATTGAGTAACTAGCTTATCTTCAAGTCGTTTATTCGAATTGCTAATTAGTTGTTCGAAGTTTTCGGGCTGGAGTTTTTCCATTATAGACTCTGTATACCCTTTCAAGACTGAGTTAAGGTCTTTTAAACCAGAAACTTGAGTTGATAAATCAGCTAAGTCTTTGTCTTGATTTTTCCTACTAAGAAAGTCAGCAAAAAGACCAGCCCACTGATCTCTGAGCCAACAAGCAATCTCATCAAACTTTTCAAAGTCTTTAATTAAGTTGTTACGTTTTTGAGCATAAATACTATCAATTAAGCTAAATATATTCACATTGTCAACATGCGCATACTCAATGCCTTTTCTATCTCGGTTTTTTCTAAAAGTATGATACTCCGAATGAACATTCTTATCGATGAACACATAAATTGGTATGTCATTTTTTCTAGCCGTTTCGTATTCTTTTTTTGTTATCGAGTTATAGAACTCTAATTTTTCCTCTTTGTTATCCTCCTGCTCGGAAGCAGGGCTTCCATAACGACCGCCAATAATTAATACTAATATATGGCAATTCTTAATTTCCTCATAACAAGATACATCTAATGCAGAGTCATGATGAAAAGGTATATCACCTTCCTCATAAAGAACTGACTCGTAGCCTAAACCATCAATAAATGCTTCCAAACTATTTCTAATGTGCTTTAAGTCATAATATGTCGAAGATACAAATACTCTTGGCTTAGCCATATACTTCCTTATTGAGTTAACCGTTCTTAGACCGAAAAATTCTGCATTTAAATACAGAATCAATCTATCTAGTTTCATATGCACAGCAATTTACCACGATTAATCACAGCAATTCAGTGACTTAAAGCATAGATAAGCTCATTGAATGACAAAATGCAGAATATTTCCATATAGTATGAATTTCGCAAAAAAACCACTCCACTGGATATAAACACAGCACCAATACACATACCCCAAAACACAAAAAAGCCTGCCATCTATGCGAACATAAATGGCAGGCTTTATACGTTAATTAAGCTTGTGAGTGGCTAGCTTACGCCGCTTCGAATGCGAGGGCTTTCTTCTCTACCTGACGGAAGATCAGCGTTAGTATGCCGTTTACTGCTAAGTAGAATGCGCCGGCGATACCAAACACAGTAAGTGTGTCGTAGGTTTGGCCGTTGATACGCTGAGCGTAGCCCATCAAGTCCATGATGGTGATGGTGCTTGCCAGTGACGTGCCTTTGAAGACTAGAATCACTTCGTTCGAGTAAGCTGGAACAGCGCGGCGCAGTGCGTATGGCAGTAACACTTTAAGCGTTGCTACTTTGTCCATGCCTAGTGCACGACATGCTTCCCACTGCCCTGCTGGAATTGCGTTGAATGCGCCTCTGAACAGTAGCGTGCTGTATGCAGCGGTGTTCAAAGCTAATGCTAACATTGCACAGAACCAAGGTTGGCTTAACCAAGTCCACATGAAGCTTTCACGAATCCAATCGAACTGACCCGGGCCGTAATACACCAAGAAGATTTGAACCAACAATGGTGTGCCGGTGAACAGCGTAATGATGCCACGTGTTAACCAGTGAATCGCCGGTATTCTTAAGATTAGCGTTACCGTCATCAGCAGTGACAAGATACAACCAACCAGCAGTGAAGCGCCTGTGAGTTGCAGACTGGTCGCTAAGCCCTCAAGCATTTGAGAGAGGTATTGTTGATTCATGCCATTGCCCCTTTGTTACCCAAACCTTGAATAGAGAACTTACCATCAATCACTTTTACCAATCTTTGTGTGATTAAAGTGATGACCAAGTAGATTGCTGCTGCTGTCGCGTACCAAGTAAATGCTTCGTGCGTTGCAGCGGATGTTAGTTGTGCTTGTTTCAACAAATCCGTTACGCCAATCAGCGATACTAATGCAGTGTCTTTTAGTAACACTAACCATTGGTTGGTTAACCCTGGTAGTGCGTGTCTTACCGCTTGAGGTAAAACTATACGAAAGAATGAACGTGATTGAGAGATACCAAGCGCGCTTGCTGCTTCTCTCTGCCCTTTGCTTACTGCTTTTAATGCACCACGCAAGGTTTGCGAAGCGTAAGAAGCAAAGATAAGTGACAGTGCAACAACACCAGATAAGAACGGGCTCACTTCTATGAAGTCGCCAGTGATCATGAACAGAACTTGTGTCGAACCAAAGTAGATAAACAGTACGACCAGAATTTCTGGTAAACCACGAACAATCGTCACAAATGCAGTCGTTGGCCATTTGATTGCAATACGACGAGACATCTCACCACTTGCAAACAAAACTGCTAGAACCAATCCAACCAATAGGCTTACGAACGCAAGCTGAACAGTCATCCAGCTTGCTTCGACGAGCCCTAAAGAGTAACCCGTTAATTCCATAAATTACTTACCGAAGTACTTGTTGAAGATCTTGTCGTATTCGCCGTTCGCTTTCACTGCTGCAAGTGCAACGTTAAGCTGGTCTACAAGTTCTTGGTTGCTCTTGTTTACTGCGATACCAAAGCCGTTACCGAAGTACTCTTGGTTTGTTACTTGGTCGCCTACGTACGTTAGGTTGTCTTCTTTCTTGAACCATTCTGCTACAACGGCTGTGTCACCGAATACAGAATCGATACGACCGTTCTTCATGTCGATGAATGCATCTTGGTAGCTTGAGTAAGGTACCGCTGTTACGCCAGTCATTTGCTCAAGTAGGAAGCTCTGGTGAGTAGAACCGTTTTGAACACCAACACGCTTGCCTTCTAGTGCTGCTTGGTCTGCGACTTTGCCTTCGAAAGAGATGAATGCTGCAGAGTTGTCGTAGTATGCGTTAGAGAAGTTCACTTGTTGAAGACGCGCTTCTGTGATGTCCATTGCCGAGATAGCCGCATCGTAACGTTTGAATTTAAGTGCAGGGATCAAGCTATCGAATGCTTGGTTGTGGAAAGTACACGTTGCTTTCAGCTCTTCACAAAGTGCGTTTGCTAGGTCTACGTCAAAACCCTGAATTTGGTTGTTCTCATCCATGTATTCGAATGGTGCGTACGTTGCTTCCATCGCGAATTTGATTTCTTCTTGAGCTGCTGCGTTAAAAGAAGCAAGGCCGATAAGTGAAGCTAGTAGAATCTTTTTCATTTTGTTACTCCGAATACTGTGTAATAGCGGCCTGTGGCCATTCTTATAATTTGATTGTTTTAATTGATGTTGTGTTTAGCTAGATCTAGTGAGTCAACTTTCTTTTAATAAGTGACTTACTTAATGAGTCAGATACTCGGCAAACTCAGGTGTCTGCGGATTAACGAATGAATCGCTGGTGCCGTGTTCAACGATGTACCCTTTCTCTAGGTACAGAACGTGGCTAGCAATCTTCTTCGCGAAATCGACTTCATGCGTCACGACCACTTGGGTAATGCCCGTTCCGCTCAATTCTTTAATAATGCTCACGACTTGGTTGGTGATCTCAGGATCAAGCGCCGCTGTTGGTTCATCAAACAACAACACATCCGGTTTCATCATCAGCGCACGTGCAATCGCAACACGCTGTTGTTGACCGCCAGACAGTTGAAGTGGCCAAGCGTCTGCTTTGTCGGCAAGTTGAAGTGTCTTTAGGACTTCTTGCGCTTGCTTAATCGCTTCTTGCTTATCCAAACCCGCCACTTTGGTTGGTGCTTCAATCAAGTTTTCCATCACCGTCATGTGTGGCCATAAGTTGTATTGCTGGAACACCATGCCGACTTTACGACGAAGTTTAAGCCCCTGCTTCTCTTGGATTTGGCTTGAAAAATCGAATTGCTCATTCGCAATGTCTAATTCGCCGTTGTCCGCGATTTCAAGCAGGTTCAATACACGCAGTAATGAACTCTTGCCCGCGCCGCTTGGGCCAAGCAATACCAAGGTTTCGCCGCTCTCACAGTCGAAACTGATGTCGTGAAGAACTTGGGTATCACCGTATGATTTGTTGATGCTCTTTACTTGAATACTCATGCCACAATACTGCATTAATTGTCATTTGTTGGTTATTCTATTCAATCCGAGGTTTTATGCAAGAAAAATGTATAAAAAACTACTTTGTTGAATTTTTGTAACAAACATTCCACAAAAAACAGTCGCTATAACTGGTCTTACAACCAAAACTCACAAGTCATTGATAAAGCTAATATCGAGATAAATAGCAAACGTTTTTCTATCAATTTATAAATCATCGCACGGTTGCTTGTTTATGTGTGCACTCTCCTATCAACGCTAATTTACTTGCATAAAAATTAGGGTTAAATAGCTTGGTTTCCTATCCAACTGACTGAATCAGAATGCTTAGTTTTCCTTTAAGGTTGTTTCGAATTATTCACTTAGTGATGAGGAAATATTGGAAATTGAGTTTCCTAGGGAGCGTCACAGCGCAATAAATGCTTTAATGGGTTCGATTCTCAACAACAATTACTGCCCAGCGAACAACGCGCAGTACAGGCAATAAGTCATAAACCATAAGCAATTAGCCATAAGCAACAAGCCATCTATTTTTAAAGCGACAACACATTAAGGCAGTCATATGCAAAACGATGTCTCTTCTACGCTCGACTCGAACCAGCGACAGACTCAAAAGAATCCCGATGCCAAACCTGAGAAAAAAAGCCTCAGTATTTTGTTTGAGCTGAGTAAATTCATTCAGCCTTATAAAGGTCGTGTTATTGCTGCGTTGATCGCGTTGATCTTCACAGCGAGCTTAACCCTTTCAGTCGGACACGGTATTCGTCTTCTTATCGACCAAGGCTTCAGCCAACAATCGTTGTCAGACTTAGGCAGCGCGATTCAATTCATCATGGTGGTGGTCGTGCTGATCTCGATTGGCACCTTCTTCCGCTTCTATTTGGTCTCTTCTGTTGGTGAGCGAGTAAGTGCGGATATACGCCTGTCGGTTTTCAATCACGTGGTGACGCTGCACCCGAGTTACTTTGAAACCAATGGCAGTGGCGACATCATGTCGCGAATCACCACGGATACTACTCTGCTTCAAAACATCATAGGTTCATCGTTCTCTATGGCGATGCGCAGCGCGTTGATGTGTATTGGTGCAATCATCATGCTGTTTGCGACCAATATTAAGCTGACGTTGATTGTATTGGCCTCGGTGCCATTTATCTTGATTCCGATCCTTGTTTATGGGCGCCGTGTAAGAGCCCTATCTCGCCAAAGCCAAGATTCCATGTCTGATGTGGGTTCTTACGCAGGTGAGGCAATTGAGCACATTAAAACGGTGCAAAGCTACAGCCGAGAAGAGCAAGAGAAAGCATCATTCGCGGTAGAAGTGGAAAAGGCGTATGAGATTGGTCGCCAGCGTGTAAAACAGCGCGCGATTCTTATTTCTGGCGTTATCGTGATTGTATTTAGTGCTATTGCAGGCATGCTTTGGGTTGGCGGCAGTGATGTTATCAACGGCACTATGTCGGCTGGTGACTTAGCGGCGTTTGTGTTCTACGCAATTATGGTTGCTTCATCGTTAGGTACGATTTCTGAAGTGATGGGTGAACTGCAACGCGCGGCAGGTGCGACCGAGCGATTAATCGAGATCCTACAAGTTGAAAGCCATATTGTTGCGCCAGTTGCGAATCCAACTTCGCTTGCTAACGTAACGCCAGAAGTTGCATTTGATGATGTGACCTTCTGTTATCCATCAAGACCGGACCAACCCGCAACAAGCAACCTCACGCTTACTGCCCATGAAGGCAAAGTGTTGGCACTGGTTGGCCCGTCTGGCGCAGGTAAAACTACCCTGTTCGAACTGTTGCAACGTTTCTACGACCCACAAGTGGGTAAGGTCACATTAGGCGGTGTTGAACTGAATCAGTTTGATCCTAACGAGCTAAGAAAGCAGATGGCATTGGTACCGCAACAACCTGCTCTGTTCAGTAACGATGTGTTCCATAACATTCGCTACGGCAACCCGCAGGCAACAGACGAGCAAGTGATCGAAGCGGCGAAGAAAGCGCACGCACACGAGTTCATTCAAAACCTACCTGATGGCTACAACAGCTTTCTTGGTGAACGTGGTGTAAGGCTTTCTGGTGGGCAGAGACAACGTATTGCTATCGCACGTGCCATCTTGAAAGATCCAAATATTCTATTGTTGGATGAAGCAACCAGCGCACTAGACAGTGAAAGTGAGCATCACGTACAACAAGCGTTAGAAGAGTTAATGCGTGGCAGAACGACGATCATTATCGCCCATCGATTATCAACAATTAAACACGCCGACCAAATTGCGGTGCTCGATAAAGGACAACTAGTAGACATCGGCGACCACCAGTCTCTCATCAATAGCTGCGAATTGTACCAACGCTTGGTTGAGCTGCAATTCAAACACCTTAGTGCCTAACTATTGAGTGGATGTGCAACTAAGTCACTGACATTGTGTGGTTTCAAGCTTCAAAAACTTAAATCACGCGTGTTGCAGTTTTGTTAATTTAGCGGTAGGGTTTTTATTCCAATAACAACTTATCCCTACATAACAATAAGAGAGTTCGCATGGAAGCACTATTATCTGACTACCCGGTAGTAACAGAAATCCCTGTCGCTTGGGGAGAAATGGACGCACTCAATCACGTTAACAACGCTGTATATTTTCGCTATTTCGAAACCGCTCGCTTAGATTTTTTCAAGCACGTCGAGCTGATGGAAGAGATGGCGATTACCAAAGTTGGTCCTGTTCTTGGTGACACTTACTGTAAGTATTTCCGCCCAGTCACGTATCCAGATACCTTGATGGTCGGCTCACGTGTTACCGATATTCAAGATGACCGATTCACCATGGAATACGCGATTGTCAGTAAGGCTCAACAGAAACTGACGACCGTTGGCACTGCGACTATCGTGATGTTTGATTTTGCTTCGAACCAGAAAGCCCTGCTCTCGCTGCGCTTAACCAATGAAATCGAAAAGATGAACACGTTGAAAAGCCCATGCTTCAAACAAGAAGCCGTGACAGAATAACGTATTCGTTGGTTGAGAAAGATTCAGAAAGTTTCAGAATCGAGTAGGAGGAGGCC
>NZ_JBFRVF010000117.1:0-17785 GCF_041475025.1 Vibrio sp. 10N.222.49.C12
GGTGTTGTAGCTAAAATCTTTGCATAAGATTTGACGAACCACTAGTAAAAAGGGCATCATTTGATGCCCTTTTTCTGCGCTAAAAAAAGAGTTGGATGTTTTGACATCGATTTTTGCTCTTAGCAAAGAATTAAACGGTCTTTTTGACTAAAATGACTGTTAGATGTGTTGTTTTGCAACGCAAAGGAATGTGCCCTGCAACAGCGGGGTTATTGTCGTCTATATTTAAGACTTATCACAGGTTGGTTTTATGAAAGCAAACGCTGAAACTCCTGATAGCTCAGGTGCAGCAGATACAATGAAGTGGATTGTCGCTTTTGTTCTGTTGGCTGCTGCTGTTGTGGGTAATTACCTGTATGGTGAATTGTCTGTTGTAATTCGCGCTGCAGGTGTAGTTGTGCTGATTGCTGCCGCACTAGGCGTTGCAGCAACAACAACTAAAGGTAAAGCTGCGATCGATTTTGCAAAAGAATCTCGTATGGAGATTCGTAAAGTTGTTTGGCCTACTCGCCAAGAAACTATGCAAACTACATTGATCGTTTTAGCTGTATGTATTGTTATGTCTCTAGTGCTTTGGGGAATTGACGGCATTATGGTCCGTCTAGTTTCTCTAGCAACTGGGGTGTAGAGGGTTCTGATTCATGAGTGAAGCTCCAAAAAAACGTTGGTATGTAGTTCAAGCCTTTTCTGGCTTTGAAGGTCGTGTTGCACAGTCGCTACGCGAGCATATTAAAATGCACAACATGGAAGAACTATTTGGCGATGTGCTAGTACCTACTGAAGAAGTAGTGGAAATGCGTGCAGGCCAACGCCGTAAAAGTGAACGTAAATTCTTCCCTGGCTACGTATTAGTTCAAATGATCATGAATGATGAATCATGGCACTTAGTACGCAGCATTCCGCGTGTTATGGGCTTCATTGGTGGTACCTCTGATCGTCCTGCACCAATCACTGATAAAGAAGCTGATGCTATCTTGAACCGTCTAGAGAAAGCGAGCGAGTCTCCACGTCCTAAGACAATGTTCGAAGCGGGTGAAGTGGTTCGTGTGAACGATGGTCCATTTGCTGACTTCAACGGTACTGTTGAAGAAGTAGATTACGAGAAAAGCCGCATTAAGGTATCTGTATCGATCTTTGGTCGTGCAACACCGGTTGAGCTTGAATTTGGTCAGGTTGAAAAACTGGACTAAAACTCTAAGTTTTGAACAAGCTGTGGATAAATACTTCATAAGTTGTTAAAAATAAAAGAGTATAAAAAATCACCTTTTTAGGGTTGTTAAAGGCGCGAATTATGATTATAATTTCGCGCCTTTTTGCTTCTGTAGAAGTGAAAAAGAGTTAATTGAATTTATGGGGAGCTCGCCTTGCGGCTAGCGCATGTACCCAAAATATTAGGAAATATCATGGCTAAGAAAGTTGAAGCTTATATCAAACTGCAAGTTGCAGCTGGTATGGCAAACCCAAGTCCACCGGTTGGTCCTGCTCTAGGTCAACACGGCGTGAACATCATGGAATTCTGTAAAGCGTTCAACGCAAAAACAGAATCTGTTGAGAAAGGTCTACCTACTCCAGTAGTTATTACTGTTTACAACGACCGTTCTTTCACGTTCGTAACTAAGACTCCACCTGCTGCTGTTCTTCTTAAGAAAGCTGCTGGCGTTAAGTCTGGTTCAGGTCGTCCAAACACTGAGAAAGTTGGTACTGTTACTGACGCTCAAGTTCAGGAAATCGCAGAAACTAAAGCTGCTGATATGACTGGTGCTGACATCGAAGCAATGAAACGTTCTATTGCTGGTACTGCTCGTTCAATGGGCCTAGTGGTAGAGGGATAAGATCATGGCTAAACTTACTAAGCGTATGCGCGTAATCCGCGACAAAGTTGACTCAACTAAAGAATACGAAATCAGCGAAGCTGTTGCTCTTCTTAAAGAACTAGCGACTGCTAAATTCGTTGAGTCTGTAGATGTTGCTGTTAACCTAGGCATCGATGCTCGTAAATCTGACCAAAACGTTCGTGGCGCAACAGTGCTACCTCACGGTACTGGCCGTGACATCCGCGTTGCTGTTTTCACTCAAGGTGCAAACGCAGAAGCTGCTAAAGCTGCTGGCGCAGATATCGTTGGTATGGAAGATCTTGCTGAGCAAGTGAAAAAAGGCGAAATGAACTTCGACGTAGTTGTTGCTTCTCCAGATGCAATGCGTGTTGTTGGTCAACTAGGTACAATCCTAGGTCCACGCGGCCTTATGCCAAACCCTAAAGTTGGTACTGTAACTCCTAACGTTGCTGAAGCGGTTAAGAACGCTAAAGCTGGTCAGGTTCGTTACCGTAACGACAAGAACGGCATCATCCACACTACTATCGGTAAAGCATCTTTCGAAGCTAACCAGCTTCAAGAGAACCTAGAAGCACTTCTAGTTGCTCTTAAGAAAGCTAAGCCTTCTTCAGCTAAGGGTTCTTACCTGAAGAAAGTAAGCATCTCTACTACGATGGGTGCTGGTGTTGCTGTTGATCAAGCTAGTCTTGATACTCAAGCAAACTAATTTGCTTAGGCGCAGATTTAGTGTATACTTCTGCGCCTAATATTTGTGGTTGGGTGGTTTTAAAGCAATTTGAAATCATCTATCCCAAGACCGTAGGCGCTGTCGATTTTCATTAGATTATTGATAGCTTAATAAAACCTACGTAGGCGATGTTGTGGTTTGAAGTGGATTTATTCATTTTTAAATAACATCGTAAACGCTCAATACATTTTGTATTGGGTGCTGTAATCACAACCAGAGGTTAATCCAAATGGCTTTAAATCTTCAAGACAAAAAAGCAATTGTTGCTGAAGTCAACGAAGCTGCCAGTGGTGCACTTTCTGCAGTTGTAGCTGATTCTCGTGGCGTTGAAGTTGGCGCAATGACTTCTCTACGTAAACAAGCTCGCGAAGCGGGTGTTTACATGAAAGTTGTTCGTAACACACTAGCACGCCGTGCGGTTCAGGGTACAGACTACGAGTGTCTAGTAGACACTTTCACTGGTCCAACTCTGATCGCGTTCTCTAACGAGCACCCAGGTGCTGCAGCGCGTCTTTTCAAAGACTTCGCTAAAGAGAACAAAGATTTCGAGATCAAAGCTGCTGCATTTGAAGGCGCAGTTACTGATGCTGAAGTACTAGCGACACTACCAACTTACGACGAAGCTATCGCACGCCTAATGATGTGCATGAAAGAAGCTTCTGCTGGCAAGCTGGTTCGTACTATCGCTGCACTACGTGACCAAAAAGAAGAAGCAGCGGCTTAAGCCTTGCTTTTCACTGGTTGCAAATTAAACTTATTGTTGACTTAAAAGAGAATTGTTATGTCTATTACTAACGAGCAAATCCTAGACGCAGTTGCAGAAATGTCTGTAATGCAAGTTGTTGAGCTTATCGAAGCTATGGAAGAGAAATTCGGCGTTTCAGCTGCAGCTGCAGTTGTAGCTGGTGGCGCAGCTGGCGGCGACGCTGCTGCTGAGCAAACTGAATTCGACGTTATCCTAACTGCTGCTGGCGCTAACAAAGTACAAGTTATCAAAGCTGTACGTGGCGCAACTGGCCTAGGTCTTAAAGAAGCTAAAGGTCTTGTAGACTCAGCTCCTGCAGCGCTTAAAGAAGGCGTTGACAAAGCTGAAGCTGAAGCTCTTAAAGCACAGCTAGAAGAAGCTGGCGCTTCTGTTGAAATCAAGTAATTATTACTTAATTTCATAGCCGCAAGGCTAATGGCTGGTGGTTTATTAACCACCGGCCTTTTTGCGCTGTAGGGCTATGACGAAATTTCCGCTGTTTAACCGTCATAATCCGAGCAAAAAAACAGTCATTTTTTCGAAATGATTGTTCACTACCACTAAACAGCTGTTTGTCACCACCCCCTCTGAAGAGTGTTTTGGGTGGTTTGGGTCACTTATCAGCGAGCTGAGGAACCCCATGGTTTACTCTTATACCGAGAAAAAGCGCATCCGTAAGGATTTTGGTACTCGTCCACAAGTTTTGGACATTCCATACCTGTTATCGATCCAGCTTGATTCTTTCGACAAATTCATCGAACAGGATCCAGAAGGTCAATACGGTCTTGAAGCTGCTTTCCGTTCTGTATTTCCAATTCAGAGCTACAACGGCAATTCTGAGCTGCAATACGTTAGCTACCGTCTTGGTGAGCCAGTTTTTGACGTTAAAGAATGTCAAATCCGCGGTGTTACTTACTCAAAGCCACTACGCGTAAAACTACGTCTAGTTATCTTTGATCGAGATGCACCAGCAGGTACTGTAAAAGACATTAAAGAACAAGAAGTCTACATGGGCGAAATTCCGCTTATGACAGACAATGGTACTTTCGTAATTAATGGTACCGAGAGGGTTATCGTATCCCAGCTGCACCGAAGCCCAGGCGTGTTCTTCGACAGTGATAAGGGTAAGACCCACTCATCAGGTAAAGTTCTTTATAACGCACGTGTAATTCCTTACCGTGGCTCATGGTTAGACTTTGAGTTCGATCCTAAGGATAACTTATTCGTACGTATCGACCGTCGTCGTAAGCTACCAGCATCGATTATTCTTCGTGCACTTGGTAAATCGACCGAAGAGATCCTAGATCTGTTCTTCGACAAAGTGAACTTCGAAGTTAAAGACCAAACTCTTCTTATGGAGTTGGTTCCTGATCGTCTACGTGGTGAAACTGCGTCATTCGACATCGAAGCAAACGGCAAAACTTACGTTGAGACTGGTCGTCGTGTTACTGCTCGTCATATCCGTCAACTTGAAAAAGATGGCGTTGAGCACATCGAAGTACCAGTAGAGTACATCGTTGGTAAAGTTGCATCTAAAGATTACATCAATGAAGCAACTGGCGAGATCATCGTTGGCGCGAACCAAGAGATTAGCCTAGAAGCACTTGCTAACCTGTCTCAAGCAGGTCACAAGGCTCTACAAACTCTGTTCACGAATGACCTAGATCACGGTCCATTCATGTCAGACACTCTACGTGCAGATAGCACAGTAGATCGCATCTCTGCATTGGTAGAAATCTACCGCATGATGCGTCCTGGCGAGCCACCAACGAAAGAAGCTGCAGAGTCTCTATTCGAAAGCCTATTCTTCTCTGAAGAACGTTACGACCTATCAACTGTAGGCCGTATGAAGTTCAACAGCTCTATCGAGCGTGAAGAAGAAGAAGAGCGCGGTACTCTGGATGAATCAGACATCATCGAAGTGATGAAGAAACTGATTGGTATCCGTAACGGTATTGGTGAAGTGGACGATATCGACCACCTTGGCAACCGTCGTATCCGTTCTGTAGGTGAAATGGCAGAAAACCAATTCCGTGTTGGTCTAGTTCGTGTAGAACGTGCCGTTAAAGAGCGCCTAAGCCTTGGTGACCTTGATGCAATCATGCCTCAAGATCTTATCAACGCTAAGCCGATCTCTGCTGCAGTTAAAGAATTCTTTGGCTCTTCACAGCTTTCACAGTTCATGGACCAAAACAACCCATTGTCAGAAGTTACGCACAAACGTCGTATCTCTGCTTTAGGTCCTGGTGGTCTTACTCGTGAGCGCGCAGGCTTCGAAGTACGTGACGTTCACGTAACTCACTACGGTCGTCTATGTCCGATCGAAACGCCTGAAGGTCCAAACATCGGTCTAATTAACTCACTATCTGCGTTTGCACGTTGTAACGATTACGGTTTCCTAGAAACTCCGTACCGTCGTGTAGTAGATGGTGTAGTAACAGAAGAAGTTGATTACCTGTCTGCAATCCAGGAAGGTCAATTCGTAATCGCGCAAGCAAACACCATTCTTACTGAAGAAGGTACGTTTGCAGATGAGCTAATCACAGCTCGTCAAAAAGGTGAATCTGGTCTTCACCCACGCGATCACGTTGACTACATGGACGTTGCGACAAACCAAGTAGTATCTATCGCTGCTTCGCTTATCCCGTTCCTAGAACACGATGATGCGAACCGTGCATTGATGGGTGCCAACATGCAACGTCAAGCTGTACCAACACTTAAGGCTGATAAGCCTCTAGTAGGTACTGGTATCGAACGTAACATCGCAGTTGACTCTGGTGTTACAGCGGTTGCTAAACGTGGTGGTCAAGTTCAGTCTGTAGACGCTTCTCGTATCGTAGTTAAGGTTAACGAAGATGAATTGGTACCTGGCGAAGCTGGTATCGATATCTACAACCTAACTAAGTACACGCGTTCGAACCAAAACACATGTATTAACCAACGTCCAACTGTACTTCCTGGTGAACCAGTTGCACGTGGCGATGTTCTTGCTGATGGTCCTTCAACAGACCTTGGTGAACTAGCTCTTGGCCAAAACATGCGTATCGCATTCATGCCTTGGAACGGTTACAACTTCGAAGACTCGATCTTAGTATCTGAGCGCGTAGTTCAAGAAGACCGTTTCACGACAATCCACATCCAAGAACTATCTTGTGTGGCTCGTGATACTAAGCTGGGTTCTGAAGAGATCACAGCTGATATTCCAAACGTAGGTGAGTCTGCTCTGTCTAAACTAGACGAGTCAGGTATCGTTTACATTGGTGCTGAAGTTAAGGGTGGCGACATCCTAGTTGGTAAAGTAACCCCTAAAGGTGAAACTCAACTGACTCCTGAAGAGAAGCTACTACGTGCTATCTTCGGTGAGAAAGCATCTGATGTTAAAGATACTTCTCTACGTGTACCAAACTCTGTTTCGGGTACTATCATCGATGTACAAGTCTTCACTCGCGATGGCGTAGAGAAAGACAAGCGTGCACTTGAAATCGAACAGATGCAGCTTAAAGAAGCTAAGAAAGACCTAACTGAAGAGTTCCAAATTCTTGAGGGTGGCCTTCTTAACCGTGTTAAAGCTGTACTTCTGTCTGGTGGTTACTCTGAAGCTAAGCTTGATACTATCGGTCGTAAGCAATGGCTAGAGCAAGTTCTAGAAGACGATGCGCTACAAACACAGCTTGAGCAACTTGCTGAGCAGTGGGATGAGCTAAAAGCAGACTTCGATAAGAAGTTTGAAACTAAGCGTCGTAAAATCACTCAAGGTGATGATCTAGCGCCTGGCGTTCTTAAGATTGTTAAAGTTTACCTAGCGGTTAAACGTCGTATCCAGCCTGGTGATAAGATGGCCGGTCGTCACGGTAACAAAGGTGTAATCTCTAAGATTAACCCTGTTGAAGACATGCCATACGATGAGAAAGGTCAGCCTGTAGACATCGTACTTAACCCGCTGGGTGTACCATCGCGTATGAACATCGGTCAGATCCTAGAAGTTCACTTAGGTTTGGCTGCGAAAGGTATCGGTGACAAGATCAACCAAATGGTTAAGGAACAACAAGAACTGCATAAGTTCCGTGAGTTCCTACAGAAGGTTTACGATCTTGGTGATACTCGTCAGAAAGTTGATATTGCTGAACTGTCTGATGATCAAGTTCGTACACTGATCAAGAACCTACGTGGCGGTCTACCGATTGCTACTCCTGTGTTCGACGGTGCTTCTGAGTCTCTAATCAAAGAACTACTTAAACTGGGTGATCTGCCAGAATCTGGTCAGCTTAAACTGTTTGATGGTCGTACTGGTGATTCGTTTGAGCGTCCTGTAACTGTTGGTTACATGTACATGCTGAAACTGAACCACTTGGTTGATGACAAGATGCATGCTCGTTCAACTGGTTCTTACAGCCTAGTAACTCAGCAACCACTTGGTGGTAAAGCTCAGTTCGGTGGTCAGCGTTTCGGTGAGATGGAAGTATGGGCACTAGAAGCATACGGTGCTGCATATACTCTACAAGAAATGCTAACAGTTAAGTCGGATGACGTTAACGGACGTACTAAGATGTATAAGAACATCGTAGACGGTAACCATAGCATGGAACCTGGTATGCCTGAGTCGTTCAACGTACTGTTGAAAGAGATTCGCTCGCTAGGTATCAACATCGAGCTAGAAGACGAAGAGTAATCCCTCCTCTTTTTTAAAAGAAGATAGGATTATTTGGTAAAAGGGAGCTTGCTACAGCAGTGAGCTCCTTTAACTCCTTACAGGAGCTGAATGTGAAAGACTTATTAAACTTTCTAAAAGCACAGCATAAGACCGAAGAATTTGATGCAATCAAAATCGGTCTATCTTCACCAGACATGATCCGTTCATGGTCTTTTGGTGAAGTTAAAAAGCCGGAAACAATTAACTATCGTACGTTCAAACCTGAACGTGATGGTCTGTTCTGTGCACGTATTTTTGGTCCAGTTAAAGACTACGAATGTCTTTGTGGCAAATACAAGCGCCTGAAGCACCGTGGTGTTATCTGTGAGAAGTGTGGCGTTGAAGTTACACAAACTAAAGTTCGTCGTGACCGCATGGGCCACATCGAGCTAGCTTCACCAGTTGCTCACATCTGGTTCCTAAAATCACTACCGTCTCGTATCGGTCTACTAATGGATATCCCTCTACGTGATATCGAACGTGTTCTTTACTTCGAGATGTACGTAGTAACTGAACCAGGTATGACTGATCTAGAAAAATCTCAGATGCTTACTGAAGAAGAGTATCTGGATCGTCTAGAAGAGTGGGGTGACGAATTCACTGCTAAGATGGGTGCTGAAGCGATCAAAGATCTGCTTGCAACAATGGACCTTCATCAAGAAGTGGAAGAAATGCGCGAAGAGTTAGAAACAACTAACTCAGAAACTAAGCGTAAAAAAGTTACTAAGCGCCTGAAGCTAGTTGAAGCGTTCATTGCATCGGGTAACGATCCGCAATGGATGATTCTGACTGTACTTCCGGTTCTGCCGCCAGATCTACGTCCTCTAGTACCACTAGATGGCGGTCGTTTTGCGACTTCAGATCTGAACGACCTTTACCGTCGTGTGATCAACCGTAACAACCGTTTGAAGCGTCTTCTAGAGCTAGCTGCTCCGGACATCATCGTACGTAACGAAAAGCGTATGCTGCAAGAGTCTGTTGATGCACTTCTAGATAACGGTCGTCGTGGTCGTGCTATCACTGGCTCTAACAAGCGTCCTCTTAAATCTCTTGCTGATATGATCAAGGGTAAACAAGGTCGTTTCCGTCAGAACCTTCTAGGTAAACGTGTAGACTACTCTGGCCGTTCTGTAATCACAGTAGGTCCATACCTTCGTCTACATCAGTGTGGTCTTCCTAAGAAGATGGCACTTGAGCTATTTAAGCCGTTCATCTACAGCAAGCTAGAAACTCGTGGCATGGCTACGACAATCAAAGCTGCTAAGAAGATGGTAGAGCGCGAAGAAGCTATCGTTTGGGATATCCTAGACGAAGTAATCCGCGAACACCCAGTACTGCTTAACCGTGCACCTACACTTCACCGTCTAGGTATCCAAGCGTTTGAACCAGTACTAATCGAAGGTAAAGCGATTCAGCTTCACCCACTAGTGTGTGCGGCATACAACGCCGACTTCGATGGTGACCAAATGGCGGTGCACGTGCCTCTAACTCTAGAAGCACAGCTTGAAGCACGTACACTGATGATGTCGACGAATAACATTCTGTCGCCAGCGTCAGGTGATCCGATCATCGTACCTTCTCAGGACGTTGTATTGGGTCTTTACTACATGACACGTGACAAGATCAACGTGAAAGGCGAAGGTATGTACCTTGCTGGCCCTGCTGAGGCTGAAAAGGCATACCGTACTAAGACTGCTGAGCTACACGCTCGCGTTAAAGTACGTATCACCGAAACTGTAGTAGACGAAGATGGTAACAGCACTACTGAAACGAAGATGGTTGATACAACTGTCGGCCGTGCAATGCTATGGCAAATCGTTCCAGCTGGCCTACCGTACAGCATCGTTAACCAAAAGTTAGGTAAGAAGCAGATCTCTACTCTTCTTAACGAGTGTTACCGTAAGCTTGGTCTAAAAGATACAGTAGTATTTGCTGACCAAATCATGTACGCAGGTTTTGCATACGCTGCACTTTCTGGTGTTTCTGTAGGTATCGACGATATGGTTGTACCTCAAGCGAAATACGATGAAATTGAATCTGCTGAAGAAGAAGTTCGCGAAATCCAAGAGCAATTCCAATCTGGTCTTGTTACTGCGGGTGAGCGTTACAACAAAGTTATCGATATCTGGGCATCTACGAATGACCGCGTTGCGAAAGCAATGATGGATAACCTATCTTCTGAAACAGTTATCAACCGTGACGGCGAAGAAGAACAGCAAGAATCGTTCAACAGCATCTACATGATGGCCGACTCGGGCGCACGTGGTTCTGCAGCTCAGATTCGTCAGCTAGCAGGTATGCGTGG
The DNA here is from genome assembly GCF_041475025.1 of Vibrio sp. 10N.222.49.C12. Classification (NCBI taxonomy): domain Bacteria; kingdom Pseudomonadati; phylum Pseudomonadota; class Gammaproteobacteria; order Vibrionales; family Vibrionaceae; genus Vibrio; species Vibrio sp. 10N.222.49.C12. Next base: position 10,303 of record NZ_JBFRVF010000117.1, read on the forward strand.
TCTGATGGCGCGTCCAGATGGTTCAATCATCGAAACGCCGATCACAGCGAACTTTAAAGAAGGTCTAAACGTCCTTCAGTACTTTATCTCAACGCACGGTGCTCGTAAGGGTCTTGCGGATACAGCACTGAAAACAGCAAACTCGGGTTACCTAACTCGTCGTCTAGTAGACGTTGCTCAAGACGTTGTAGTACACGAACATGACTGTGGCACGCATGAAGGTATCGACATGATGCCTCACATCGAAGGTGGTGACGTTAAAGTTGCACTTTCTGAGCTTGCTCTAGGTCGTGTAGTAGCTGAAGACGTTCTTAAGCCTGGTACTGAAGATGTACTGATTCCACGTAATACTCTGATTGATGAGAAGTGGTGTCAAATCATGGAAGACAACTCAGTAGATAGCATGAAAGTGCGCTCTGTTGTTACCTGTGATGCAGACTTCGGTTGTTGTGCACAGTGTTACGGTCGTGACCTAGCACGTGGTCACCTAGTGAACCAAGGTGAAGCAGTTGGTGTTATCGCTGCACAATCTATCGGTGAACCGGGTACACAGCTAACGATGCGTACGTTCCACATCGGTGGTGCGGCATCTACTGCAGCAGCAGAGAACAGCATCCAAGCTAAGACAACTGGTACTGTGAAACTTCACAATGCTAAGTTCGTAGTTAACAAAGATAAGAAACTGGTTATCACTTCTCGTGCATCTGAGATGACGATTATTGATGAATTCGGCCGTACTAAAGAGAAGCACAAACTTCCTTACGGTTCGATGCTAACCAAAGGCGACAACGCAGCAGTTACTGCTGGTGAAGTTGTAGCTAACTGGGAAGCGCATACCATGCCAATCATCACTGAAGTGGCAGGTCGTATCCAATTCGTAGATATGATCGATGGTATTACAGTTTCTCGTCAAACTGACGATCTAACGGGTCTTTCTTCAAGTGAAGTTACAGACGCAGCAGCTCGCCCAGCAGCAGGTAAAGATATGCGTCCAGCTATCAAACTTGTTGATGAGCAAGGTAACGACGTAATGATCCCTGGTACAGAGATGCCAGCTCACTACTTCCTACCTGGCAAAGCGATTGTAAACATCGAAGATGGCGCTGAAGTTGGCATTGGTGACACACTATCTCGTATCCCTCAAAAATCGAGCGGAAACAAAGATATCACCGGTGGTCTACCACGCGTAGCTGACCTATTCGAAGCTCGTAAGCCTAAAGAGCCTGCGATCCTTGCTGAGCACACAGGTACTGTGTCTTTCGGTAAAGAAACGAAAGGTAAGCGTCGTCTAGTAATCACTCGTGAAGGCGGTGACGCTTACGAAGAGATGATTCCTAAGCATCGTCAATTGAACGTGTTCGAAGGTGAGAAGATTGAACGTGGTGATGTAATCGCCGACGGTCCTGAAACTCCACACGATATCCTGCGTCTACGTGGTATCCACGCAGTAACTCAGTACATCGCGAACGAAGTTCAAGAAGTTTACCGCTTACAAGGCGTAAAGATTAACGATAAGCACATCGAGACTATCGTTCGTCAAATGCTACGTAAGTGTACAATCACTCATTCTGGTGACTCTCCGTTCCTACCTGGCGAACAAGTTGAGTACCACAATGTTAAGATTGCTAACCGTAAGCTAGAAGCTGAAGGTAAAGAACTAGTACGTTTCGAACGTGATCTACTAGGTATTACTAAAGCATCTCTTGCAACTGAGTCATTCATCTCAGCTGCATCGTTCCAAGAAACGACTCGCGTACTAACAGAAGCTGCGGTTTCTGGTAAGCGTGATGACCTTCGCGGTCTGAAAGAGAACGTAATTGTTGGTCGTCTGATCCCAGCTGGTACTGGTTTCGCATACCACCAAGAGCGTCAAAAACAACGTGAAGAAGAGCAAGAAGGTCCTTCAGCTGAACAAGCTACTGACAATCTAGCAGCACTTCTAAACGCTGGTTTCTCTTCAGAAGAGTAAGCTCTACGAGTAGTCTCTAAGAGATAAGAAAAAGGCACCTTCGGGTGCCTTTTTTGTATCTGGCGTATTGGTATTTAGCTATGACTTATAAAGTGATAGGTGTGCTTATCTAGCTGGTGAGGTTGGATTTATGTCCTGAAGAGTGCTCTTTGAGGCCAGTAAGATAAAGGGTAGAGATGACTAGGCTGATTAGGGCTGTAACCATATGCTTATGGCTAAAGGTCAGGGCGAGCGAGTAAGCTCTGTCTGAAAGGTTCTGGGTAGTTTGGATAACCTTACAGACAAAACAAAAAGCTTGCACAGAGGCAAGCTTGTTAAGGATTCGGCTAACTAAGCGCCTGGTGGAATCGCTAAACTGTCTGCAATAAGCTGGATAAGATTATCTTCTACTTCAAAACGTAGTTCGAGTAGTTCACCTACTTTGGACATATCTCCTTCGAAGTTAGGCAACTCATCGTCTGCATTTACTTTAACGTACTTATCATTGAACTCTAGAAGCGGCTCGGTTGTAAGTACGATCTTCGCGTAAGTTGTATCAATCTCGTCATTGGTTTTAAAGCCTGTTGCTTGCCATTTCTTCATGACCATATCGTAGATCTTAAAATGGCCTTCTGAGATATAATCGACAACATGATCGCAGAATGAGCTTATTTCTTTAGGAGAAGGGAGTTCAACAACGTTTGATTGCCCGTTGCTAGCTGGCTGCAAGGCACCTAGCTTGCAATATTCGACGATGAGAGCTTGTCGAGTTTCGAGCCAATGATCGATGACCTCGCTTGAGCCACCCCATTGTTCTTGTATTTGTTTAAATTTATTTAGCATGACCATGTCCTCATGATCTGATCACAACCTTGTGATCATTGAAATTGCCTAAGCAGGGTCCGTTTATCGATATCTACTAAAAGTAATAGCTTGAAATATTCTCTGCCACAACTCTAGTATGAAATTAGATTGCCAGTAAAATGAACGAACTGCAAGCAATGAGGCATAGGGATGTTAAAAAAAAGTGATAACAAAATGACAGAGCAAGCTTATTGGTGCGTCGTTTCTGGTAGTGATATTTGGGTTAATAATGATCAGTTTCCGTTTGGCTCTGCTGAAGAGCTAGGGCTGAGTGTGGAGCATGCAATCTGTATTGGTCAGCATCAAGGTCGCAAGGTGTATTGGCTCAACGATTGTGATGTGGAGAATGAGCTGAGCATGGTCAGCCTAAGAGAGTTACTACACTGGCCCGAAGAGAGTTTCTTGACTGCAAGCAAAGCCATCCAATATGGGCATATGACTCAAAGTATGCGTTTTTGCCCTCAGTGTGGTGGTCGAAATCATCTCAATCATAACCAGGTGGCGATGCAGTGTGGAGATTGCCGCACGCTTCACTACCCCCGTATCTTCCCGTGCATCATTGTCGCTGTACGAAACGACAACAAGATATTGCTTGCTCAGCACCCAAGACATAAAACAGGCATGTATACCGTGATAGCGGGCTTCCTAGAGGTCGGAGAAACCTTAGAGCAGTGTGTGGCAAGAGAAGTCAAAGAAGAAACGGGTATCGATGTCGATAATATTCGTTATTTTGGCAGCCAGCCATGGGCGTTTCCATCAAGTATGATGATGGGCTTTCTCGCAGATTATGCTGGTGGTACGCTTAAGCCAGATTACAGCGAGCTATCGGATGCTCAATGGTTTGACGTAACAAGCCTACCTGATGTTGCTCCTGTTGGAACCATTGCGAGACAGTTGATTGAGAAAACCGTTGATGACGTGATGAAAGATGGTGTGACGGAGCAGATGCTAGAGCACTAATTTGCCTGTAATAGTATTTGGCCTATGGGTGGTCAAAAGCTAAAAAAAACCCTCCACAAGTGGAGGGGGTAAGTAAGATGTCGTTATGAGATGCTGAGTAGTGACTACTCAGATGTTATAATTGTAATTTTCGCTAGCGAACAAATTTTTAACATGCTCCCGTAATTGGGTGCAAATTAAGCATTGATTTAAAAGTTAATAACTTGATCTAGGTTGCAAAGCACACAGCTTTTACCCTTCAATCAGTGTTAGAATACTTGCCATCAAAACTAGACAAGATTGAATTGGAATTTAACGGAATGACCGAATTAAAAAACGATCGCTATTTACGCGCACTTTTAAAACAGCCTGTTGATTACACACCGGTATGGATGATGCGCCAAGCTGGCCGCTATCTTCCTGAGTACAAAGCAACGCGCGCTGAAGCGGGCGATTTCATGTCTTTGTGCAAAAACGCGGAACTGGCATCCGAAGTAACACTTCAACCTTTACGTCGTTTCCCGCTTGATGCGGCAATCTTGTTCTCAGACATCCTAACTATCCCTGATGCAATGGGCTTAGGTTTGTACTTTGAAACAGGTGAAGGCCCTAAATTTGAGCGTCCTATCACGTGTAAAGCTGACGTAGAGAAGATTGGCCTACCAGATCCAGAAGGTGAGCTTCAATACGTAATGAATGCCGTTCGTCAGATCCGTAAAGACCTGAAAGGCGAAGTGCCACTGATTGGTTTCTCTGGTAGCCCATGGACTCTAGCGACATACATGGTTGAAGGTGGAAGCTCTAAAGCATTCACTAAGATCAAGAAGATGATGTACGCAGAACCACAAACGCTGCACCTGCTTCTAGACAAGCTGGCTGACAGTGTTATCGAATACTTGAACGCGCAAATTAAAGCGGGTGCTCAATCGGTAATGGTATTTGATACATGGGGTGGTGTACTGACTCCTCGTGACTACAACCTATTCTCACTGCAATACATGCACAAAATCGTTGATGGCCTAATCCGTGAAAACGAAGGTCGCCGTGTACCGGTTACTCTGTTCACTAAGAACGGCGGCATGTGGCTTGAGTCTATCGCAGCAACAGGTTGTGATGCGGTTGGTCTAGACTGGACAATCAACATCGCAGATGCAAAAGCTCGCATCGGCGACAAAGTTGCTCTGCAAGGTAACATGGATCCTTCAATGCTTTACGCTCAACCTGAACGTATTCGCGAAGAAGTGGGCAGCATCCTTGAAGGCTTCGGTGACGGTGGTACAGGTCATGTATTTAACCTAGGCCACGGTATCCACTTAGATGTACCGCCAGAGAATGCTGGTGTATTCGTTGACGCTGTTCACGAATTGTCTAAGCCTTACCACAAGTAATTCTGAGTAAGATTATTGAAAGCGCTGTTGGGAAACCAACAGCGCTTTTTTATTGTCTGAAATTGGCATTTGATGGCGGTTTAATCTTGTTGTGTGCAGTTAATTAGGTATTTGGATCATGGTAGGCCAAATGCTTAGAAATGTGTTTCCTGATATAAGGAATGACTTCACTTTCAAACCAAGGGTTCTTCTTGAGCCAGATATTATTGCGTGGCGAAGGGTGGGGTAATGGCAAAAACTCAGGCGCCCACCTTTGCCAATCACGCACGGTTTCGGTCAATGTGCTGGTGGTTTTGTTTGTTAGGTAATGGTTTTGTGCGTACTGGCCAATCAGCAGTGTCATTTGAACATTGGGTAGAGATTGCAGCACTTTGTTGTGCCAAAGCTCCGCGCACTCTTTGCGTGGTGGGAGATCACCACTTTTCCCTTTCCCCGGATAACAAAACCCCATAGGCACAATCGCGACTTTTTGCTCGTCGTAAAAAGTATCGCTATCTATCCCTAACCATCCTCTTAATCGTTCGCCACTGGCGTCATTCCAAGGGATGGACGACTCATGCACCTTGATACCCGGCGATTGACCTATTATCAGCAAGCGCGCGTTTGGATGCGCTTGAATCACCGGGTTGGCACCGTGTGATAGGTGAGGCTCACAAGCTCGGCATTGTCGAATCTCTTTAAGTAACGAAGAGGACATCAGTAACCTTTATCAAAATCGATGACATGATTAAGTGTAAAGCCATCTCGCCACTGTTTGTAATTCTCTGCGAAGATCTCGACTACTTGTCTTGGCTCACTGAGTGCAGCGATGTGTGGAGTGATGGTGACTTGCGGTAGTTTCCAGAAAGGATGTTCCTGAGAGAGGGGTTCACTTTCAAACACATCTAAAAATGCGTGTTCTACCCATCTGTTTTTTATGGCGAGCAACAAGGCTTTATTGTCGATGCTTTCCCCTCGACCGACATTAAACAGCAACACATTAGAGCAGTAACCTAACGTGGTTTGGTTCAACAGCTGATAGGTTTCAGCGGTTGATGGCAAGGTGTTGACCACAATATCGGCCTGCTTAAGGGCAGCCTCTATCTCATTGATGTGGAAAGTCTCTTTAAAGGTTTCTTGTTTGGATGGGATGCCGGTACGGTTGACACCTATGGTATGAATACCAAAAGCCGCCGCGGTTTTTGCTAAATGACTGCCGATTGAACCTGTTCCTAAAATCACCATAGTTTTGTCAGTTAGGCTAGTATAAAGCTGTGGCTGCCAGTTTCGTTGTTGTTGATGCTGGTGGTAATGAGGGAAGTGTCTACAGTGACTGATTGTGTAACCCAATACGTATTCTGCGATAGCCGGACCAAAGATGCCTTTGACGTTGGTTAGCGTATAGTCCTGACGCAGATCTGGCTGAGTGAGTTTATTGATTCCGGCATAGGTACTCTGTACCCAGTCTAGCTCTTTAAACTCGCCGAGGCGCTCTGCGATTAGAGGTGGTGACGCCAAGACAATCTGTGCTGATTCGGGGTTTTGAGTGATTTCTAGGTCGGGTAAATCCTGGTTTAGAATCAGTTGCGTATAGGTATCGTCATGCTCAGTAAGAATATAGAGCTTATTCGTAAAATTGTTCATCGGCTTACCTTTTCCCCCCAGGGTTTATCAAGTACACTTTCGCTGTCTTTTTCTGCAATTATTGAGTGACTATGCTTCAGAATCCACTGCAGGTTCGTCTTGAAAAGTTAGAACCTTGGCAACAAATTACCTTTATGGCGTGTCTATGTGAGCGTATGTACCCTAACTATGCCATGTTTTGTGAGAATACAGAATTTGCGGAAGCTCGAATCTATCGTGATGTTTTGGATAGCATTTGGGAAATCCTGACGGTTAAAACAGCAAAGGTGAACTTTGAGCGTCAACTTGAGAAGGTTGAAGAGCTATTCCCTAGCGGTGATGATTTTGATTTTTATGGTGTTTACCCAGCAATGGACGCATGCCAAGGCCTAGCAGCGCTAATTCATGGTCTGCTTGACCGTGAACATATGTTGGAGGCGGTAATTAAAGTGAGTCAACAATCGGTGAAGACGGTTGCTGAGCTTGAGTTTGCTCAAGGCGCTGAAGAAGTGACGAACGAAAACCAGAAAGAAAACGAAGCGGTGTGTGAAGAGTGGGACGTTCAGTGGGCCATTTTCCGACCTCTACGTGAAACGACTGAGCGTGACTTAGAGCTGATCAAAGACCTACGCCACGAACTGCGTGAAGACCCAGTCAGTAACATTGGTGTTGCGCTATAATTCGCAATTGCACCAAGGTACGAATAAAAACAAAGGCTCCCTAGGGCTGTCTCTTGATCACA
>NZ_JBFRVF010000118.1:0-2378 GCF_041475025.1 Vibrio sp. 10N.222.49.C12
GGAATGCTCCGAAATATGCAACCTACGGAGCCATTTTAGTCCTTCATGCAGGCTCAACCTTTTCCTCTTTTGGAAAATACATGGACCCGTTCAACAACCTACTGTTCTTCGCCTCTTGGCCAATGCTCGCAGCCTGTATCGCAATCTTCTTACTTCGCAATTACGACACTTACAGCGTGTCCAACTAACACAAAGGGCGCCGTTATTGGCGCCCTTTGTGTTTTGCTTGGTTCTTATCAACCTAAGATACTCTGTTAGCTGTATGACCCTATTTACATTTCTATAAGTTACTAGAAACCCTGTCAAACCTATTGAGAGAGCAGCAATACATACTCCCCTCAGTATTGCATCATTGAGATAAGCTGAGTAGAAAAGCATTGCAATAAATGCACTACATGACACCAAAAAAGGTGCAATTGAACGATGGGTAAAACGTGAAGTATCAACCACACTATAACGATCTAGAACCAAATCCAAGAGCAAGAGCATGTGCATAACAAACAAAACATTTAGTACTGGAAGTACCCAGTAAAACCAACTATCTACAGGAAAGCTAAATAGTTGAACAAAGGTAAGGTGAGCCAATATAGAAAATAAAATACTTTTCCAACCATTCGAACTACTTTGTACTCTAATGCGGTATGTTCGTCGGGCGACAGAAGCAAGTGGCTTGACTGAAGAAACCCAAATAGCCAACCAAACTATAAGTAATACCATGGTTCAAGAGCCTCTAAATTAAGGTTTACGCAGCTATTCTGAATTAGGTATCTAGAACTATTATCCCAAGATATCGACACTTTACGCCTTGCTAAGGTGTGAGCAAACCAATACCTTAGCCTCCGCATAATACCTTAAACACATAAACCAACGCATAGTAAAAATGCCACGCGTTGCGAATTATTCTTAAGCAACTTGTTATACCTCTTGGTTGAGGCTAAAATGACCAAAACAAAGACCACTTAAGAGACCTATTACATGACCACTAGAATTTTAGCCGATGTTGCTGCAAGCATTACTGAGTTGAAAGCTAACCCTATGAAAGTTGCAACTAGTGCTTACGGTGAACCTGTTGCTGTACTGAACCGAAATGAGCCAGCATTTTATTGCGTACCAGCCGAAGCGTACGAAATGATGATGGACAGACTCGAAGATCTTGAACTACTAACTATTGCGAAAGAGCGTGAATCTGAAGAGAGTATTTCGGTAAATATTGATGACCTATAAACTCGACTTTAAAAAGAGTGCACTCAAAGAGTGGAAAAAGCTTGGCTCAACGCTTCAACAACAATTTAAGAAAAAGCTAATCGAGCGTTTAGATAACCCGCATGTTCCGGCTTCAAAACTCTCTGGAGCTGACAACATGTATAAGATTAAGCTGCGCCAATCGGGCTACCGTCTCGTCTACAAAGTTGAAGACGATGTCATCATTGTAACCGTCTTAGCAGTCGGAAAACGCGAACGTAGCGATGTTTACCGTAAAGCTATGAAAAGGTTAGATGATTGATTGCGGTATCGCCGCATTAAGTGGTGAGCAACGCAGACCACTGCACTTAAAGTATTGTGCCGTAAACACTTAATCTGAAGCAAACCGAAAATACCGAGCGTTGGGAATCCGCCTTAAATGCTTTGTATAAATATTTTGACCTACTTATACTTCTCTGCAACTACGGCTTCTATAGCCTGACAAAACTCATTGATGTCTTTCGTCTCAACACCGGAAAAAGTCAGAAAAATTGAACTGTTTTTATACGTAACCGTGAAGCTTTCATAGTGAACTGTACTACTAAAATTAAAATAAATATCCAACTCAATTGATTTGTGGAGCCCAAACTCATCAAGGCCGTCGACAGATGTAACTATATGAATTGGGGGAACTCGCTCACTATCATGGATATTGTTTGCATACGAAGTAACTTTGCCACGAGTACAGAAATGCTTATTCAAACGCTTTTCGAGATCTTTAAGTGTTCTGATAGCTAGCTTTTTAGCGTTAGTTTCAGTTCTCGAGGTCTCAAGAATCTTTTTGTTTAATTGATCAAATTTCCCACCGAGTTTGCCAACCATAAGTCTACGAAAAAAATCAAAATTCACCGATAATGCCTCTAATATTTATAACAGCTATATTAGACAGAATAATTCTGCATTTTGTCCCCGAAACAATTCTGTCTAGTTTCCAAGACACACTACACTTAGTCTAATAACTCATTTAATAACATTATCTTACCTACTTATCTTTGTATCAAACATGACGAAAAGCATAAATTTTTCATATAGTTTCTGCAAAATGCAGAAAACTCCCCAATATGTGAGTAAACCGCAGTTCAGGCTATGAAGGTTGTATCTTGGAAGTTGTATTCTCAAAATCGAGTAGGAGGAGG
>NZ_JBFRVF010000119.1:0-6537 GCF_041475025.1 Vibrio sp. 10N.222.49.C12
GCTCGGCGCACCATAAAAAAGCCCACTCCGAGGAGTGGGCTTTGAGCATTTATATCCGCATATCAGCGATACACTTTAGGCGATTAAGCTTGAGAAGCTTTAACCTGAGCGTGTAGCTCTTGAACTGAAGTTACTGACGTTTTCGCGTCTGCAGTGTGCGCCATACAAGTCGCGAATGCAGCATTTAGCGTAGTCGTGTAGTTAACTTTCTCAGCAAGTGCACCACGACGAAGAACTTTAGAATCTTCAATCGCTTGACGGCCAGCTGCAGTGTTCACGATGTACGTATACTCGTTGTTCTTGATACGGTCAAGAATGTGAGGACGACCTTCGTGTACCTTGTTTACTAGACGTGGGTTGATGCCCGCTTCGCCAAGGATAACCGCAGTACCGTGAGTTGCGTCTAGCTGGTAACCAAGCTTAGATAGTTTAGATGCTAGGTCAACAACACGCTCTTTGTCGCCTTCGCGAACAGAAAGAAGTGCACGACCGCCTTCTGGGTAGATGTTACCACAACCCAATTCAGCTTTAGAGTATGCTTCTGCGAACGTCGCACCAACACCCATAACTTCACCAGTAGAGCGCATTTCTGGGCCTAACAGTGGGTCAACACCAGGGAACTTGTTGAATGGAAGTACAACTTCTTTCACTGAGTAGTAAGGTGGGATGATTTCTTTCGTAAAGCCTTGAGACTCTAGAGATTGACCCGCCATTACACGAGCGGCAATCTTAGCGATTGGCGCACCAGTTGCTTTAGATACGAATGGAACCGTACGTGCTGCACGAGGGTTAACCTCGATTAGGTACACTTCATTGTTCTTAACAGCAAACTGCGTGTTCATCAGACCACGAACACCCAACTCGAACGCTAGCTTTTCAACTTGCTCGCGCATTACGTCTTGGATTTCTTGGCTTAGCGTGTATGCAGGAAGAGAACATGCTGAGTCACCAGAGTGAACACCCGCTTGCTCGATGTGCTCCATAATACCGCCGATTACAACGCGCTCACCGTCACAAATCGCATCTACGTCTACTTCAACAGCGTCATCTAGGAAGCTATCAAGTAGTACTGGAGATTCGTTGGATACGCTAACTGCTTCGTTGAAGTAGCGACGTAGGTCTTGCTCGTCGTATACGATTTCCATCGCACGACCACCAAGTACGTAAGAAGGACGTACAACAAGTGGGAAGCCGATTTCACGAGATTTCTCTACCGCTTGCTCCATTGTTGTTACTGTCGCGTTTTCTGGTTGAAGTAGGCCTAGACGGTCTACAGCAACTTGGAAACGCTCACGGTCTTCTGCACGGTCGATTGCGTCTGGGCTAGTACCGATGATTGGTACGCCAGCAGCTTCAAGAGCACGTGCCAGTTTAAGTGGCGTTTGACCACCGTACTGAACGATAACGCCTTTTGGCTTCTCAACACGAGCGATTGCTAGTACGTCTTCCAGAGTTACTGGTTCGAAGTACAGACGGTCAGACGTATCGTAGTCTGTAGAAACTGTCTCAGGGTTACAGTTAACCATGATAGTTTCGTAGCCATCTTCACGTAGCGCTAGTGATGCGTGTACACAACAGTAGTCAAATTCAATGCCTTGGCCGATACGGTTTGGACCGCCGCCTAGAATCATGATTTTTTCTTTGTCTGTTGGGTTTGCTTCACACTCGTCATCGTAAGATGAGTACATGTAAGCCGTATCTGAAGAGAACTCAGCTGCACACGTATCTACACGCTTGTATACCGGGTGGATATCGTATTGGTCACGTAGACGACGGATTTCGCTTTCCGCTACACCTAGAATCTTAGATAGGCGCGCATCAGCAAAACCTTTACGCTTAAGCTTGTTTAGCTCGTCTTTATTTAGACCAGCAAAGCCTTTCGCTTTAAGTTCTTGCTCTAGCTTAACGATGTCTTCGATTTGAACTAGGAACCAACGGTCGATTTGCGTTAGGTTGAATACACCATCTACCGACATACCAGCACGGAATGCGTCAGCGATGTACCAAATACGCTCTGCGCCAGCTTCTTTAAGTTCGTGACGGATAGTCGTTAGAGCATCTGGTGCGTCTAGGTCTACCATTTCGTCAAAACCAGTCGCGCCAACTTCTAGGCCGCGAAGTGCTTTTTGTAGAGATTCTTGTTGGTTACGGCCGATGGCCATAACTTCACCAACCGACTTCATTTGCGTCGTTAGGCGGTCGTTAGCACCTGCAAACTTCTCGAAGTTAAAACGAGGAATCTTAGTTACTACGTAGTCGATTGTTGGTTCGAATGATGCTGGAGTTGCGCCGCCAGTGATGTCATTCATTAGCTCGTCTAGCGTGAAACCAACAGCCAGTTTCGCTGCAATCTTAGCGATTGGGAAACCTGTTGCTTTAGATGCTAGTGCAGAAGAGCGAGATACACGTGGGTTCATCTCGATGATAACCATACGGCCATCTTTCGGGTTGATACCAAACTGTACGTTTGAACCACCTGTTTCAACACCAATCTCACGCAGTACTGCTAGAGATGCGTTACGCATTAGTTGGTATTCTTTATCTGTCAGCGTTTGAGCTGGAGCCACAGTGATTGAGTCACCTGTGTGAATACCCATTGGGTCGAAGTTTTCAATCGCACATACGATGATGCAGTTGTCGTTTTTGTCACGAACCACTTCCATCTCGTACTCTTTCCAACCGATAAGTGATTCATCGATAAGAAGTTCATTAGTTGGAGATAGATCCAAACCACGACGACAGATTTCTTCAAATTCTTCTTTGTTGTAAGCGATACCGCCACCAGTACCACCCATCGTGAACGATGGACGAATGATACAAGGGAAGCCAACCATGTCTAAAACTTTGTAAGCTTCTTCCATCGTTTTCGCTGTATCAGCAGTTGGACACTCAAGGCCAATTGCTTTCATTGCTTTATCGAAGCGTGAACGGTCTTCTGCTTTATCGATAGCGTCAGCCGTTGCACCAATCATTTCAACACCGAACTCTTCAAGAACGCCGTGCTTTTCTAGGTCTAGAGCACAGTTCAATGCAGTTTGGCCACCCATAGTAGGTAGAACTGCATCAGGCTTCTCTTTAGCGATGATGTTACGCACAACTTCCCATTGGATAGGCTCGATGTAAGTTGCATCTGCCATATCTGGGTCAGTCATGATTGTCGCTGGGTTCGAGTTCACAAGAATAACTCGGTAACCTTCTTCGCGAAGCGCTTTACAAGCTTGAGCACCAGAGTAATCGAACTCACATGCTTGGCCGATAACGATCGGGCCAGCACCTAGAATAAGAATACTTTTAATGTCAGTACGTTTTGGCATTGTCTACTACTCCGAATTACGCTGTGTGCTGTTTGATTAGTTCAATAAAGTGGTCGAATAACGGCGCTGCGTCTTCTGGACCTGGGCTTGCTTCAGGGTGACCTTGGAAGCTGAATGCTGGTTTGTCTGTACGGTGAATACCTTGTAGAGAACCATCAAATAGTGATTTGTGCGTTGCACGTAGTGTCTCTGGAAGGGTTTCTTCGTCAGCAGCAAAGCCGTGGTTTTGCGAAGTAATCATCACAACATCACGATCTAAATCTTTAACCGGGTGGTTTGCACCGTGGTGACCAAACTTCATCTTCACTGTCTTAGCGCCTGACGCAAGAGCAAGAATCTGGTGACCTAGACAGATACCGAAGATTGGTAAGCCTTTTTCTAGGAACACTTTTGTCGCTTCAATTGCGTAAGTACATGGTTCTGGGTCACCAGGGCCGTTTGAAAGGAAAACACCGTCTGGGTTCAGAGCAAGTACTTCTTCAGCTGAAGTCTCAGCAGGAACAACCGTTAGGCGGCAGCCGCGGTCAACAAGCATTCGTAGGATGTTTCGTTTTGCACCGAAGTCATAAGCAACAACGTGGTATGGCAATTCTGAGTCTGCTTTCGCTTCAGGAAGTCCACCCGTAAGCGTCCACGAACCTTGTTTCCATTGATACGCTTCTTTTGTTGTAACTTCTTTCGCAAGGTCCATACCTTTCAGGCCAGGGAATTCTTTTGCTTTAGCTAGAGCCAAAGCTTCGTCTAGGTTTCCGTCGTTTACTGAAGAGCCAGCTACAATACAACCGTTCTGTGCGCCTTTTTCACGAAGAATACGCGTCAACTTACGAGTATCAATATCAGCGATACCAACAACGTTTTGCGACTTAAGGTAATCAGAAAGGGATTGTTCATTACGGAAGTTAGAAGCGATTAGAGGGAGATCGCGAATCACAAGGCCTTGAGCGTGGATTGAAGAAGATTCTTCGTCTTCGGAATTGGTTCCGGTATTGCCAATGTGAGGGTAAGTAAGGGTAACGATTTGTTGAGAATAGGAAGGATCAGTGAGGATTTCTTGGTACCCCGTCATCGAGGTATTAAAAACGACTTCACCAACTGCAGAACCTACAGCGCCAATGGCTTCACCGTGAAATACTGTCCCATCTTCTAGGACGAGTAGTGCTGACTTCTTCAAGACAACCTCCAGAAATAAAAATGCATTAAAATTGATTTAATTTGCAAATCTACCTTCCTGCAACACCAAAAACTGCGTGTTTATGGAAATTAGACAAATTGGCGGTATTTTAGTGATCTGCGTGATACGTGTCAACATTTAACTCAAAAGAAATTAAACATTTGTAAGGACTAATTCAATTTACCCCCTCAAAGCTCCAAAAGTTCAACTTTCATGCGCATTTAGCTCGAATATTACGATTTTCTAATTTTCACCCCTCATTTTAGCCAACCATAGAGTGATAAAAATATCAGCAACAAAACGCAATCGATAAATACCAAGAGAAAACATGACAATTTAAAGATCTAAAACAAAAAACATACTAAAGACCACATAAACAGCATAGAAATAGAGTCAAAAAGGCGATAAGAAGAAAGTAGAAGGAAGATCGGAGAAGTGAGATTACTAAGGAAAAGGCACCAAATAAAGAAAGCGCCGGCAATTGCCAGCGCATAAATATCTATTTATAGGTCATTCAAACCAAGCACATCCGTCATGGTATAAAAGCCTGCTGGTTTATCATTTAACCAAACCGCGGCCTTGATTGCGCCATTAGCAAAGGTCATTCGATCAGTGGCTTTATGGGTAATTTCCACTCGTTCACCGATATCAGCAAACATAGCGGTGTGTTCACCAATAATGTCACCGGCACGAATCGTCGCGAAACCAATTTCATCTTTAGTGCGCTCGCCAGTAATACCCTCGCGTGACCATACAGCTACATCGTTCAGCTCGTTGCCCATAGCACCCGCAATAGCTTCGCCCATACCAATCGCAGTACCTGACGGTGCATCGACTTTATGACGGTGATGAGCCTCAACGATCTCGACATCACAGTAATCGCCCATCACTTTAGCGGCCTTCTCTAGCAGCTTAAAGACCAGGTTCACACCAACGCTGTAGTTAGGTGCCATTACGATAGCCATCTCTTTTGAAGCAGCATCAATCACCTGCTTCTCTTCTTCAGAGAAGCCCGTTGTACCGATGATCAGTTTTTTACCGTGACGTTTACAAAGTTCAATATTCGCTAATGTGCTAACAGGGGCAGTAAAATCGACAATCACATCAAACTCTTCGATGGCTTTAGACAAATCATCGACTAAAGCAACATCAAAACGACCTTCACCGCATAACTCGCCGACATCTACGCCGACCAAAGATGACTCTGGACGCTCTGAACCAGCTCCAACACTTGCTTCTGAATTATGATGAGCGGCTTTCACCAAGTTGCGGCCCATGCGGCCCGCTGCTCCTGCAATTGCAATTCTTACCACTGCGAATATCTCCATTGTTTTGGTTACCGTTGCCACTTATCTCTTGCAGCAACGTTCAATCGATTAATCTCTTTAAACTAACAACAATCTCAAACTCAGGCTAGCAATTACGAAAACTCTTTTATTACTCGCTCTAAAATTGGCACATTTGCCTCTGGGAAGGCGTATTGATTCAATGATTCTAGGCTTACCCATTCACCTTGCTGACCTTCTTTACCATAAGGCTGCTCTTCAAAATCAGTCACGAGAATGAAATCGAACTTAAGTGACTTATCCGTGTAATCAAATTCAAGATGCTCAAACAGAGACTGCTCGGTCACCTTGATACCGACCTCTTCATCAAGCTCGCGAGTCATCGCTTGCTCAATAGTTTCGCCCTCTTCAACCTTGCCACCTGGAAATTCCCAGAAGCCACCTTTGTGCTTGTCATCTGGACGCTTAGTGATAAAGACCTGTGACTTATCTTGATTGAAGATAATACCCGCTACGATATGGATTCTTTTCATTGATGGTGTTCCTTAATAAAACGCTGAACTCACATAGTCCCTAAATACGTCATCCTCAAGAAAGAGGAACGACTGAGTTGGGGATCTAAAACTACGCGAGCCTAACTAAACAAGATTCCCTACTACGCTCACTCCTCGCTATAGGGAATGACAACTTCCTTGCGTAACAAAGTAAGCCATGAAATTTACATACAAAAAGAGCCGCCTAAGCGACTAATGCCGATCAGTTAAAG
>NZ_JBFRVF010000120.1:0-1742 GCF_041475025.1 Vibrio sp. 10N.222.49.C12
CTCTAATGGATCGGCTGGTACACAATAGTCATCGAATAGAACTAGGAGGTGAGTCGATGAGAAAACTGGCGCAATCCGATCACTTAGAGTAAAAATAGGAAGAGAGAAAAACGGCAGGATCAAGTGATCGGAATAAACCGAAACGAGCGATCGCAATCACCGAAATACGCACCTAACTTATTAATACAACTACCCTCACCTTTCAAATACCATATTCAATTCAGAAACCAACCGTTTTTATATCCTTCCAAAGCTACAAATCTTCGCTACTTGATGCTCTTCAAAATCTCCCAACAACAAACGACACATTCACGTAAGAGTCAGTCACAGTACGTTGCTACTCATTTTATTGACTAGGAGATCGGTTGAAAAAATCAATACTAAGTTTGGAGGTAAGAAAGCTAAATAACGAATCAAGTAAGCGCTGAAAAGCTCTGTAAGACACTTCAATCCAAATTGATACACAGATTACTCTTTATCAAAACTATCCACTACAATAGCGCCCATAGAGGCTGGCATTGAAATAACAATCACTCTTTTGATCGATACGACGGGATCACTCAATAGAGGTAATTTGTCCAGGCAAGTCAGTACCAAAGCAACGACCAATGCCGTCATAACATAAGCAATCACTATTCTGAAAATAAACACCGGCAACCGAGCAACAACATCTTTTTGAAAGACACTCTCATACGTATAGAAGCCTAAGAACACCGCAGACAGTAAAAATAGCAGCAATAGATTAGCGGTAGGTAAAGTCTCCCCTAACTTCCAAGCCTCTTCAGAAAAAGAAATCGGCACGGCCAAGGCAAAAGATCCCACAAAGATCTGGCTCGCATCTTCAAAGTTAAAACTCAATTTCATAATTCGACCCATTAGGTTTAAGGCTTTATCTAATTCTGAAAAGAATCACAAAACTATCCGCCGATGATTTGGGGGATTTTTATTTCTACTAAGCAAACAGTAGTGACCTTCTAGCTTCATCTTAGTCGCAATAACCAAAACATAGCTTGAACTAACCAGCAAGAAATCAATATGCTCAGAGCAAAACGGTCAACACGACTGATTAATATCGAGTCAACAAACACATCAAAATCGAAGACAGAGTGGTAACCCCTAATATACCAGCACCTAGAACCAAAGAATCTAAATCCGCAGGGTGATAAACGTCACTTCACGAATACGAGGGATGCTCTATTTCTTAGCTTATATACCCCTCAGGCACCACTTGGGAACATACTTAGCGACTCTCACCTTTAAGCTGAATCTAGCCTACTTTCACCCTTTGAAGTACTTAGAACGAGTCGCTCAATACCATCGAGAGTGGTTTTAAGCTCAATGCATAACAAGAGACATTAAGTCGACTCATTATGAGCTCTAGCGTTCTTAAGAGAAGCCTCCATGATAGAGCCCTAATTACACGTATCCTATAGATTCACAGATAGAGCAGAAGTCAGATTTCGTAGCCGAAAGGCTGTTAACTAATACTGAGAGCCGCTCACTTAATAAAGGAAACATCTACAGCGCGTATGGCTCGAGTATCTGAATGCTAAACTTAAAGCTATATACGTTTGAAATCATGCTCGAGTCACCTCAAAGCTGGAATCAGAAATGATGTAGTCCTAATCATGAGTTGGTTTTGGGGAAAACCTGAGCTAAGAGCTGTGGGCTGCGGGAAAATCTTTTGTGTAAGTTATTCGACTAACGTGCGAAACACTATGATTTATACCAATTAAAGTAAA
>NZ_JBFRVF010000121.1:0-234 GCF_041475025.1 Vibrio sp. 10N.222.49.C12
TAGATGACCATTCATTGTTGGGCTATCGCCAAGCGGTAAGGCACCGGCTTTTGATGCCGGCATTCCCTGGTTCGAATCCAGGTAGCCCAGCCACTATTACAACGTTATATTGAATCACCAATATTCAGTATGACTACAAAGATTTGCTGCGGTCGTGGCGGAATTGGTAGACGCACCAGATTTAGGTTCTGGCGCCGAGAGGTGTGAGAGTTCAAGTCTCTCCGACCGCACCAT
>NZ_JBFRVF010000122.1:0-286 GCF_041475025.1 Vibrio sp. 10N.222.49.C12
TAGAGAACAAATAGTGAATCGATTAGATTTATTATTGGCTACTTAGCTCAGTTGGTTAGAGCACATCACTCATAATGATGGGGTCGCAGGTTCAAATCCCGCAGTAGCCACCATTTATACAACGTTTTATTGAATCACCAATATTCAGTATGACTATAAAGATTTGCTGCGGTCGTGGCGGAATTGGTAGACGCACCAGATTTAGGTTCTGGCGCCGAGAGGTGTGAGAGTTCAAGTCTCTCCGACCGCACCATTATTTAGAATGTGTTTCTTTTAGTAGATGACC
>NZ_JBFRVF010000123.1:0-5376 GCF_041475025.1 Vibrio sp. 10N.222.49.C12
TACCTTGAAAAACACCGATATGTAGGGATAGCAGCTATCAGAGCAACGATTAGCCAAAAATTCATTACGTTTCCTATTGTAAATGTGCTTTGCCTCATTATGTTACACTATCAAAAAGCCAACCTGTATACACCCAAGCTTTTTATGTGAGTGTGGCTGAGAATTTTCTGAGGGGACAAAAGTGACTCAGAACAAACGTATAGAAAGTTTGTGACACGCCCCGGTTTACAATTCGTATCTACTACTTCTTAGCTTGCAAGTATTTACTGTAAAGTTAAAAGTACACCAATTGGATAATTGAAAGAGATAGCATTTTCCCTTAGATTATATGCAACACTCCTTATGTAGTTTTGCTGCCATGAAAGAAGAATATTTTAAACCTAGTGTTTGGAATGAAATAAAAGATAACCTTACCTCTGAGCAAGTTGAGACAAGCAATTTCAAAGTCTACTCAATGATAATAACGCCAGAGTTAGCAGAAAAATTATGTCATTACATAGAGCGTGAGAAACTATCGACTTTTAGGCAGTCTACTAAAAATGGAAGGAAAATAAAGTTCCTTTATACTCCTAATTTTTCAGTGAAAATTTACTACAAAAGAGATGGCTCATACTCAATGTGCCTTGTTGATTCAGGTGCAGCAGGACACGGGGGATATGATCTCGAAGAAAAAAGGAAAAAAAGCCTGACAAAGATGGAAGTTTATTTCGCAATCCTAACAAAATACCCTCATCACTTATTATCACTTAGCTGCTCCTCTTCAGAAGCAGATGATATACAGTTCTAGTCCAACACTATTAATTATTAGCATCAAAGTTATTATCAATCCAAGACATTGCTGTAGTGCACCAACGCTCAATGTTTACTTTGCACTGCCTAAGCTCATCTTACCCAGAGAGGCGTATTGGACACATCCCCAAAGTATGTGCGTTGCCGCTTTGGGACAGAAGCGCCCTACATTTGCTCAGCCACTATCCCCTCTACTTTGTGCTTTAGATTTGAACTAGGCACGCCTCATCGGCTTTGAGGTAAGTGGCGGTGAATCCAGCGAGGTCAAACGTCGCGCCGTAGAGACTTATACCATCGGTGTAGTTTGCGTTTCCATCGACATCAACACGCACGTTATCGCGACGCTTGAATGCTGTGATTAAGTTGCTGGGAATTGGCGAGATAGAATACTCAATTTCTTGGTTGTAGCGCCCTTGAAATGTAGTTTTAATGAGAACAACTTTCGCAGAAACTACGGCTATTAAACCTTTATCGGTAGAAAAGCGAAGAGGGAAATTTTTCCCGTAAATATCTACATGGTCGGCAAGATTAGCTTTAAGAGTTAGCGAGAGGGTTCGACTGTCACAATTATTTAGTCGCCTTAGTACGCCAAGGAAGCTGCCGTTCACTGAGTTTGTGGCGTTCATCATTACGTAGTCGTTAACTGAAGCTACGCGCCAAGCTTTGTGCTCCCAAGCTGAAACAACGAGTTTGCCCCTGTTTTCAGAGGTGCTGCTAGTTTTGTATGTTGTGGTGCGATTAGGAGTGATGCTAGTGATTTTGGTGGTTTCGATCTTAGATTTTGTTGTTGTCTGGGTTTGTGGTTGTTTAGCGTAATAGTCGGATATCAAGGTCGCTTGGTAGCCAACAATCACGGCACAAAGAATGATGAAATACCACTTTACTCGGCGTTTACTAGCTTCAATCCTTTTTGCTTTTCTAATGGCTTTGAGTTCGGCCTTACGTTGTTTCTCTAATCTTTGTTGCTCAAGGACTTCCTTGTACTGCTCAAGACTCATGTCGCTTGGTCTGCCAAAAAGCTTATTCGCAAGAGCAAACCCAATCGTCATTTCAATGACCGCAGCACCTGCAAAGATAAGTCCGAAAGCGGCAGATGAGATGATGAACGCGATCGCTGATATAGCCAAGGTACCCACTAGGATAGGGTGGTTAGCTTGATTAAATTCTATTTTTTCTTCTCGTAAAAAACACCAAAGGACCACACCAAGTGCGATCCCAAAGCAAAAGCGTTCTAGCATTTTGGATTGTCCTTAATCCGAATATTTCACTGTAAAACACTATAACCGAAGTAATGACGTTGTACTATTTACTTACATAATAAGTGCTTGCTGTGTCATCCTTTGTTTGCTGTGGCTAAAGTAAGTGGATAATTCGTTGGGTCTCGGGAGGGTAAATGAATAAATATTTTCAATACTCTACTCTAGTCTAGTTGTTATAAAGCTTGACAGTTTTTACTTATGGGTCAACTAAAGTCCAGTTGGGTAATCGCATTGGGACAAAAGCGACTCAGAGTTTGTTGTCAAAAGAATGGGGGGTCATCGATAGATACCCGCACCTAAGCCAAATCGATGAAAATTATCAATGATGTTTAAATGAGGGACCTAAATACCTACATTTGTTGTTATATTTCGCATTGCATGCCTTCCAAGCCTCGGCCTCGTTTTTGTAATAGCCATTGCTATCTTTGGTCGGTGCTGTTATTGAGCTGACGCAACTACCAAAAAATATGAGTACCCCAAAAAAGAGGATGGGAGCGAAGCATCCATTGAATAAACCGCTTGAGGGGGCAGTGAGCCTAGGGTTTGGTTGAGCTGTGGATTTGATAGTTGGCGATCTAGGGTTCGCTTTCTGAACAGTTTTTACTGGTAATTCAACTTTAGGTGCACGACCGTTTACGTTTCTTGCCAGCGCTATAGAGCTTGTAGGTATGCCAGTAAAATCGGCTGTCACAAATTTTACTGATACGGTTGAGGCATTGCACTCTATGACAAGCCCGTTACCCAAATCTGGTCGGGACTTATGAATCACAACATCGCCTTGCTTAAACATCGAACACCTTTACACCATCATTAAAAAGGGTCGGCACTTTCTCATGAAGGTTCGTTTAACTCCACTGATTTTTACTCTTCCTACATTTGTCTGCATCTAAAGCGTTAGCATAACCATCAGCGGTACCAGAGTTATACGAGGTGTAATATTCCCATCGGTTTAATTTCGCTTTGGTCAACAAAGAGCGTGTAGTTTGGGTTTACCACGGGTTCGTAACAAGGTTTTCCTCAAAATCGTTTACAGAGCCAAGAATTGGGACAAAAGCTTGCTAGAGTTATTGTACTAGTCGATAGTAATACACATTAGATTTTGTAGGGGTAGTGAAGGAATCTAACGAATGCCCTCACTCCATTGACCATCACATGTGTTACCCGCAGTGGTTTAACCTTTTAATTTGTAGCCAAATTAACTATTTCACTACACCACGTCACAGACTATTGTAATATTTACATCACACCGCCAAAAAGAAAGTAACACGATGATTTAAAAAGAAAATCAAACAAGACTCCATAATGATACCCTTCCTTATACCCTGTAATTACTAAGATGCATAATATACAGGGGAATAGCATATTAAATACCACTATTTTAGGAAGCTACACTCTAAAACTATTTATGGTTACTTTTGAAGGCAGAGAACTCCAAACAACTGGTGGAATGTGACCGTAACAATTTACTCGCTAAGTCGCAATGGGGCACATTGCGAGATAGAAAATGTTGTTGGTTCACTCTAAATTAGTGGCCAAATTCACTTAGCCACAACAACTTGCTTAATTATACATATATCCACTATCAGTAGACCTAAAATACCAACTTCGATTGGCTTAGGTAATGAAGGTAGTGACTTGGTTTAGGTGGCCAAGTCAGCTATCTTTCATATTGACGGACAATTTAACGCTGACATTTTGTGAGCCCCCGAAAAATAAGAGAGCAGATATATGCAAAGTAATTTCCTCAGTCACTTCATGTCCTTATTATCTATTACTAGCGATTACATCTACTTTAAGGATATGAATTATAGGTTCATATTGTGCAGTCAGAACTTTGCAGAGCTTGTCGGGAAAAACTCATGGAGGGAACTTCACGATAAAGATGACTTTGATCTGTTTCCTCATGAACATGCATTAATGTATCGTAAGGAAGATGAGAAAATAATCGAAGGTCGAATACAGAAAACAACCTCAATCGAACCTTATACAGATAATGAGGGAAATGAGGGCTGGGTATCTACCTGTAAATGGCCTCTTTACAAAGATGGAGGAAGTGAGTTGATAGGAATGTTCGGTATTAGTCGTGATATTACTGAGCAAGTAAAGCTTCAAAAACTTCTTGACCTTAAGGAAAAAGAATTAGTTGAGGCAAATATAAAATTAAAGGAGCTTAGCGAGATTGATCCTTTGACAGGGCTATATAATCGTCGTATTTATTCAGCATATTTAAAAAAAATTTCAGCCTTAGCAATGCGATCTGGTGAGCCCTTGTCACTTCTGATTATAGATATTGATAATTTCAAAAACTACAATGATAATTATGGTCATGCTGCGGGGGATACAACGCTAAAGATAATTTCTAGCCAATTAAGAAAAAATGTGTATAGAGATTCTGATCTACTAGTAAGGTATGGTGGAGAAGAGTTTGTGGCTGTATTGCCCAATACTAACCTCCGTGATGCAAAACATGTCGCAGAAAGAATAAGAAAAAATATACAAGCTGAAGCAATGACTCATGAATACTCTACCGATGCAGGTGTTGTCACGGTAAGTATTGGCATTTCTACTATCAAAGGAAAAGTTATTGATACCGATAACTTGTTTTTACAAGCTGACAATTCCCTTTATAAGGCTAAAACATCGGGAAGGAATAGGTGTGAAGCCTTTTGTTGTGGCTAAGTAATGTTGGCCACTAATTTATAGTTCCTAGGGCGCTTTGGGGCGAAAGCGATTTAGCTAATTACTATCACGTTAGGCTAAATAATCTCTTTAACTGATAGTGTAGTGGATTAGCAAATTTGGTTAGATAGTTAGAGTTCTAGGCATGAAAAAAAGTAAGTCAAATGATGCTTTAGTGAAGAGTTTGTTCAATCGGTCGAAACACACAATGGGGCAAAAGTAAGTTCATCACGCACCCTGCGTGATGGATTTACAACAAAGAAAGGAGAAGAAGTACGTTAAGATGAGTTGTGGAACGGGCTATTGTACATTTGGGAAGCTTGTTGTTTGGTAGTTTGACTACGACCAGAATAGCTTGACTTGACTGGCTAAAGATCAAACTCAGAGTCATCTTTTAATCGGTCATACTCAGCTTTAACAGCTGGGTCGTCAAATGCTTTGAGTTTTAATGATTCCAACCGACTAAGCTTCTTTAAAGTCCAACTTCCATCACCATTATCAATCCACTCTATTGAATCACCTTCATCCCAAGATAAATCTTTCTGTAACTCATCAGGTATTAAGAAGTAGTGATCACCATCTTCATTTTGTTCTATTTTTACTCGCACTGTATGCATGCTCATACTAAATGCATATTTCGGAGCATTCC
>NZ_JBFRVF010000124.1:0-269 GCF_041475025.1 Vibrio sp. 10N.222.49.C12
AAGAGACGATATTGGGTCTGTAGCTCAGCTGGTTAGAGCGCTCGCCTGATAAGCGGGAGGTCGGTGGTTCAAGTCCACTCAGACCCACCAATATCGACCTAGATGGGGCTATAGCTCAGCTGGGAGAGCGCCTGCCTTGCACGCAGGAGGTCTGCGGTTCGATCCCGCATAGCTCCACCATCTTTAAGCGTTCTTGTTCGACAAAAAGTCTTACGAGAGTCTTTAAAAATGGTTCAATTTATTGAATCAAGCTCTTTAACAATTTGGAA
>NZ_JBFRVF010000125.1:0-531 GCF_041475025.1 Vibrio sp. 10N.222.49.C12
TTGATTAGGTTTAGAAAAGTAAAGAGATGAAGAACTCCCAAGTTCTTCGAAGTTTGTTTCTACTTTTAAAGTAGAGATGAATTGCAGTGTCCCGTTCGTCTAGAGGCCTAGGACACCGCCCTTTCACGGCGGTAACAGGGGTTCGACTCCCCTACGGGATACCATTGGGTCGTTAGCTCAGTTGGTAGAGCAGTTGACTTTTAATCAATTGGTCGCAGGTTCGAATCCTGCACGACCCACCATTTCCTCCCAAGGAAATAAAAATATGGGGCTATAGCTCAGCTGGGAGAGCGCCTGCCTTGCACGCAGGAGGTCTGCGGTTCGATCCCGCATAGCTCCACCATTCTTTCCATTAGGAATTAAAACTATCATGGGCGATTAGCTCAGTTGGGAGAGCACCTGCCTTACAAGCAGGGGGTCACTGGTTCGAGCCCGGTATCGCCCACCATCTTTAAGCATTCTCGTAAGAGAGTATTTAAAAATGGGTTTAAAAGTTTAACACTTAAAACTCTTGCTCTTTAACAATTTGGA
>NZ_JBFRVF010000126.1:0-277 GCF_041475025.1 Vibrio sp. 10N.222.49.C12
GGCATCCACCGTGTACGCTTAGTCACTTAACCATACAACCCGAAAGGGTCTTAGCGTATGGCAACTAACCAAGGTTTTTGGTTGTCATCAAGAAGGGTTAATTCTCAATGACTGTTTGCCGGACTCAATTGTGATTCAAACAAGTTTGAATCGAATACAAGACACTTGAATGTGTTTGTTGTGTTTATCTAATGAAAGATAAACATTGAGAACTTTTAAATTTGATTGAATTACTCGTAAGTAATCAATCAGTCAGCTTTCCAAATTGTTAAAGAGC
>NZ_JBFRVF010000127.1:0-971 GCF_041475025.1 Vibrio sp. 10N.222.49.C12
GGCTTTGTTTCCTAATTGGATCTCAGATAGAAACGGCCAGTATGGGTGATTATTAGGCTATTTCTATCGTTTTAGGCATACCTAACCCTGTGAGCTTATTCAACGCTTTAATCATGGCGTAGGTTTCACCAACCTGAGCATTATAGTTTCTTAAACTTAATCGCCCACCAAACAGTGTCTTTACACGGAACATAGCCGTCTCTGAAAGTGACCGTTTATGGTAACCGTACTTCTTTTTCCAATGTTTATTTGAGCCGTATAATTTCTGGCAAGCTACCGCCAGATTACGGGGGTGACCTCGTAACCAAAAAGCAGCACCTTCTCTCGGTGGAATAAGTGGAACAGCTTGTTTAATACGTATTGCTTCGTAGCATTGTCTTGTATCGTAAGCTCCATCACCAGATATCTCATTGATTCTACGACGAGTTTGATTCAGTAAATTAGGAAGAGCTTCACCGTCAGTGACATTCGATAAACTTAACTCAGCCGCAATGATTTCATGAGTGCCAGTGTCTACGGCTAAATGGAGCTTACGCCAAACTCGACGCTTCCCGTCAGTACCATGTTTTTTTACTTTCCATTCACCTTCACCGTAGACCTTTAGCCCTGTTGCATCAATGGCTAAATGCTGTATTGCGCCTCGGGTCTTTGTCTTGAATGACACATTAACCGTTTTGGCTCGTTTACTGATGCATGAATAATGAGGACATGACAACGGGAGTTGAGCGAGTTTGAAAACAGAATCGATGAATCCTTGTAACGCTCTCAACGGCATCGCGAATACTCGTTTAACCATGAGGGCGGTCGTAATGGCTAAGTCACTAAACAATCGAGGTCGACCTCGTTTACCTTGCTTGAGTTGCTTCCACTGTTGAATCGCTTCCTCATCAATCCAGAATGTCAGTGAACCACGATTGATTAGGGCTTGGTTATATTGTTTCCAGTTAGTTGTTCTGTAGCGAGGCTTTGGC
>NZ_JBFRVF010000128.1:0-4418 GCF_041475025.1 Vibrio sp. 10N.222.49.C12
GATCTTCAAGCTGATTTGATCATTAACAACGCCCCTTAAAAATCTAGACGACAACTATGCTAACACGGGGGGAAACAGCCGATCGCAATCACCGAAATACGCATAAGCGACATATTGTTTTTTAAAGTTAACTGGGCTTAGATATCCAAGAGCACTGTCCTTCTTGTTCGATTATAATCAACTTCGATGTGCTTGGATGAAAATACGCAAGTGCTTGATGCATCTCTTCTCGCGGGTGAGGTGTTGCGTTTCAAGTGGCGGAGAGCCTTTAAATCAGAATGCTACCCGAACAAAAAAATGGCCATAAGAAACTAAGATGTTTCATGGCCACATTGTTAGATTAATGTTAAATAAATTGAGCTACGGATACTCCCCATATTTCAGCTTAGTATTAACACAATCATTTACCATCGATAGCCCAAACTAACTGTATATGCTTCTCTTGTTTCACCTTTATTATAAAGGGCTGTGATATTATAGTGTTTACCTATTTGCTTATTAAAACCAATCAAATAAGCCCATTGATTTAGAGAAACATCAACGTCATAAGTGAACTCACCTTGTAACGCATCTACATAACCTAGATTACCGGATAACGTAGAATCTAAGCCTTGATATTCAGCACCAATTAATAACTGAGCTCTATAATCAACAAGCTGATAACCAACCATTGGTTGAGCAACAAACAGAGTATCACCCCAGCTCGAAGAGCCCTCTAATCGTGTTTGAGATGCGGTCATATTAAGCGTGGCGAAAAATTCTTTATACCCGACGGCTAGTGTAGTACCCACACCTAACAGATCATAGTCAAGACTTAAAGGAAGCTTCAATCGACCAGGGCTACACAGAGGGAGTCCTTCATTGCTTAGCGCACTACATAAGGCATCACCTAATCCAGGATCGATGCCGTTTAAACTATCTTTAACTTCGTTTAAACTCTCCGATGTATATTGCGCATCAATGGTTGCCTTAACTTTAATCTTTCCAGCTAAAGCGTAAACATTCCAGAAAGGCAAAATATAGACATCTCCCCTTATACTAAAACTCTCAGCATTAACTTTGGCGAAGGTCTCTGTCGGTTCAAAGTCCTTATCTAAATTCTGAAGGCCTAATGCTCCGAGACCTAAATTAAAAGATTGAAAGCCAAGATCCATATCTTGATTGCGATAAGCGACAGAAAAACCGTATGGAAGAGGAATATCAATACCTTGTCTACGGACTAAGTCTCCCATCAGTGGGAAAAAACTACTGACCTCGACCTTTTCTTCTCGAATACGAGGATCTGATGCTTCTTCAAGCTTTTCACTATCTAGAACTTCGACACCATCTACATCGTCATAAAAAGCGACGGGAGTCATGAGCAATGACAGAGTAAGCTTTTCTTTTTTTCTAGTTACTCCGTTTGCCACAATGGTTTTGCTTTTAACGTAAAATTGACCATTGTAACGCTCACTGATTAAGATTTCTTGTCTATAATCCTCAATTCTATAAGTACCATAGGTAAATGGTTGCGAATTAGTGATCAACATTTTAACAGGCTTGCGATCTTCAACACTTATCTCAACTCGCATGAAACGAAAATAGGCGACATCTTGAGGTAGTTGATACTTAGAATAGTTAAAACGTACAATTGCACGACGTTCATCTAATTCTTCAACGGTAACCGAAGACCGATCGTAACTATCTGAGTAGGCGCGAAGTCGATATTCTGTTTTAGTCAAATATTCAATGGAGTCTATCGCTCCACCATCTTCTGAGAGTGAAGGTTCACCATCGATTTGAGAAATTTGATCCTGAAAATATTTAATCCTCAAATCAATATTTCCCTTTAAATCTGTTGTTTGCACTAAATAAAAAGATGAAGATGAAGCCTCCTCATTAATTGAAGTGACTTTACGAACGTGCTCAACAATATGATCACCTTGAGATAAAGTACTAATACCATACTTAGGTAGGTGTTCCGGTATGCCATACTGCTCAAAAATCGAAGCTTCTTTTGCATTAGCAATATTAGAGAGTATCAAAATAAAAGAAAAGAAACTTACGCACCAAGATCTACGAAATAAAATAAAAAAAAATTTCGATGATTTACTTTCATCTCTATCCAACAAACTCTATTTAGCATATGTAGCATCATTCCTACCTCACTGTAATAAAAGACGACTTAGTAAATAGCATCACAAATACCTTGTGATGTGCTAGCATCAATACCCATATTTATCGTAGCATCCCACGCTGTAATATTCTTGTTTATTTCGCCACCATCATCCGTGGCATTATTAACTATCACCAATATGTTATCTGTATCTTCTTGGTATCGATATTCAGGGTTGAATAATTCATCGCTAAACCACAAACTCGATACTTCTCCCATAAGAAGAAGGTCACCTTCATCAGGCGCTATCTTCGATCCGCTTTGGTTATATAATCGATTAAATACAAAAGGAATTTCAGCTTGGTTACAGGCTTTTCCACCGAAGCAAGCCAAATTACCTATTGTGTCAAAAATAGAGTCTTCAATCAGCTGGTTATTAAAACTTGCGACATAGTCAAAATGATAAATGATAGGAGTGATGTCATGATCGACTTCTTTTGCGTAATCACGAATAGCACATTTATATATCAATTGATTATTTAATTGATTAAACTTTCTTATCTCTTCTGATACCCCATCTAAAGTGGTAGGATTTTCCGATGGTGAGAAATCATCAAAGCGTAAAGGCGTGTCGGTCAACCGATCTACATATAGGATTGATGATATTAACGTGTACGCAGGTATATCTGCTATTTGTGGCAAATCACGAATATCATCACTATCTCCTATTAAAAATAGGACAACATCAAGTAATTTAATACCCGGTAATAATTCTATATTAATCAAGAATAGTAACTTTAACTCCGCTATATAACTATCCGTTTCATTGTTATTAAATCCTATAATAGAAGGGACGGTTAAAGGAGCTTCATGAGCGAGGCTTGTTACGTGATAGCCTGGGTATTCCTCATATTCTGTGCAAACCCCAAGGAATGTCTTTATGCACTCACGATGGGACTCAATGTAGGGTGAAAAGGGAAGTAATTTCGCTCGCGGTTCGATTGCTGCAATATCCGATGCGTATTTCAAAGTAAGCTTCGCCACAATCGATTCCGTGCTATCGCCATCTTCAATCCAGCCCAAGATGTCACTGACCATACTTTCGATGGTTTGGTCAGGTAAACCAAACAAGCGTCCCGTTATTTCTGCTTTTACTTGTTTTTGTAGTTCTAAAATCTGATCAACCGTCAATTGGTTAATACTTAAATCAGGATACAGCGTTGCCATTGCAGTTTCTAAAGTGTCGTATTGGTCTTTCGCTGCAGCGTATGATTCAAATGAAAGTCCGAGCGGTAAACTTTGCATAATCGCTCTGCTAAAGAAATTACCGGCAATATCATCTTCAGGATCGCGCTCTCCACTGGTTGTTTGCTGAAGCGCATTAATTGATGTCGCACCAGCACCTTGCCCAAATACAGTGACGTTTGTACTATCTCCGCCAAAGTCTTCGATATGTTGGCTAACCCACTCTAGAGCTCGCTTTTGATCACCAACCGCAAAGTTGCCTCCTTTCGTTTGACCTGCATCTTCAACCCACCGTTTTCCCAATAAACCAAGACGGTAGTTAAAAGTAACAGCGATAAAGGGGTTATCACTCATTGTACTTTGTGCAACGGCGACATCTGGAATTATATTGGGCAGGTGTCCAGATCCCGTTTCAAACGAACCACTATGGATATAAACATACACAGGTAATAAATCACCTGAAGTCGCATTATTAGGTCTCCATACGTTCAAGTAAAGGCAGGTCTCTGAGTACAATTCTGTTGAGCCAAACTGAGGGCATATGTTCCCAAAGTCTGTATACGAATTATTTTCGGTCACCGCTTGTGCTAGAGGCAGCATCACACTGTGTTCAAAACGGTCAGGCGCACCGAAGAAAAAATCACCTTCGCTACTATCGCCCGAGTAAGCATAAGGTATCCCTTTGAACGTTTCTATTGTAACCAGTGAGATACCGTCTTCAGTCGCAGAAAGTGAAGGGGCGACTGTGATTATTGGTTCTTTGAGGCCTTGTATAGTCACTTCACCTATTTGAGCCTCAAAAGTAATGGGTTGAGGTGATTCCTCTTCAGGATCAGGGGTAAAGCTGAACTCAGTAGAATCATCACGACAACCGAAAAGTACAACTCCGATCAAGACCAAAAATGCTTTTGTCATCACTTACCTCTTCAATATCGAAAGTAAAGAACATTGCTATCACGCTTTGAATACCAAAATCAATCTTCTAATATTAGACTTAAAAATCAGAAAAGGTGGACAATATTACAATTACAGGTTCTGTCGTAAACAGTGGTGATAGGGGCTTTGTTTCCTAATTGGA
>NZ_JBFRVF010000129.1:0-341 GCF_041475025.1 Vibrio sp. 10N.222.49.C12
GAATGTGAAGCCGTTAAAGAAGACGAGGTTGAGGTGACAACCACGACCACAACGAAAAAGCGCGGTAAACGTAAACCTCTGCCTAAGACCTTGCCTCGTGAGGTTATCGAACTTGATGTAGACGACCATGAAAAGCAGTGCGCTTGCTGCAATCATAGCCTGCATAAAATCGGGGAAGACCGCAGCGAGAAGCTAGAGTTCACGCCAGCGGTACTCAAAGTGTTGGAATATGTTCGTCCTAAGTACGCTTGCCGCCAGTGCGAGAAAACAGGCGACAGCAGCCGAATCGTTCAGAAGCCATCCCCTCAGAGCCTCATCCCTAAAAGCTTCGCCACAGAAAG
>NZ_JBFRVF010000130.1:0-1475 GCF_041475025.1 Vibrio sp. 10N.222.49.C12
ACTCTGTTTAATCAAAAGAACAGCTATAAACAGAGAAGTTAATAAATAGGGATAAAGTGAAGTCCGTCTCTTTCTGGGAGTAATATAGCTAGGTTTAGTCTTAGCTCGTAATCTCGTTTGTAGGATGCGACCCATCGAATAGGTACACCCTCCACCACTATCGGAGTTAAACGCTCTACCCGATTTTGACCACGTTGAAATCGTGGGTAGGCTCTACAAATTCATATTGTGCATTGATTGTTTGTAGCTCCCAAGTGCCATAGCTTTTAGTTAGCTCCAACACACCATAGACCGCGTTATTTGCATGTCGGAATGCAGCTACGGGAGACATTCTCTTTATTAACCCTGCGGTAAACAGGCCAGAGATAAGGTCACCGACACCAACCGGTTGTTGAGCAAATTCAATGTTCGGTCGTTGGGCTAAATAACATGCCTTTTTCGTTGCTAAAATCATACTGAACGCGTCATCGGATAATGAGTGAAGATGCTTCACGAGCACCATCTTTGGACCAAGCTCCAATGCTTTCTTACATGCTGTAACCGCGTCATAAAGGGAGAGGATTTTAATGCCGGTCAATTCACTTAGTTCAAATTGGTTTGGCACTATAACATCGGCAATAGGAAGCAAGTGTTTAGTAATGGCGGTTCTAACGCCATCCTCAACGATACAACCTTTATCTGGGTCTCCCATTACAGGGTCACAAACATAGAGTGCACTGTGGTTCTTTTCTTTAACTAAATTAACCGACTCGGCAACCGCTTTACATTGGTCTGCGCTTCCCTGATAACCCGATAGGATCGCACCACAGTCTTTCAGTACGTTGATGTTGTCTAAGCCTCGAATCAAGTTTCGAATATCATCTGAGCCGAATGTTTGCCCGGTCCAACCTTGTTGATATTGAGTGTGATTAGAGAACTGAACAGTGTGGATTGGCCACACATCGAGTCCCATTCTTTGGATTGGAAAAACCGCAGAACTGTTTCCTGCATGCCCGTAAACCACGTGAGATTGAATAGAAATAATGCTTTTCATGCGTCGCTCTTTCAGTTTGAAATGGATTTGAATACTTGGATAAGACGACTAAATAAACACAACGGAACATCAAGATAGGAAGTTTTATCGATCTAACCACTGTGCTTATTTGGTCGGAATAGCCTCGACATCGCCGAGGCTTATTCTTAATGAGTTGGACGTCATCGGCTTTAAATCATGTATTTGATTCTAAGCCAGACTTGAACTTATGCGTCTTGAAACTCAGCGAAGTACTCATCCAATACAGTGCGTGTTGCACGGCCGATTAGCTCGTACTCGTGGTGAGTAAGGTTCGCTAGTGATACACGTACTGATGCGTGTACTGTGTCGAAACCTTTACCAGGTAGTAAGATTACGCCGGTTTCGTGAGCAAGACGGAATAGGAAGTCTTTACCTTTCTCGTTAGCTTTGAACCAGTCGAGAAACTCTTGACCGTAAAGTT
>NZ_JBFRVF010000131.1:0-755 GCF_041475025.1 Vibrio sp. 10N.222.49.C12
GATGACGAAGAGCTACTTGAGCTAGTTGAGATGGAAGTTCGTGAACTTCTTTCTGAATACGACTTCCCAGGTGATGACCTACCAGTTATCCAAGGTTCTGCACTTGGCGCACTAAACGGCGAGAAGCAGTGGGAAGACAAGATCGTTGAGCTTGCAGAAGCACTAGATTCTTACATTCCTGAGCCAGAGCGTGCAGTTGACCAACCGTTCCTACTACCAATTGAAGATGTATTCTCAATCCAAGGTCGTGGTACTGTTGTAACTGGTCGTATCGAGCGCGGTATCCTACGTGTAGGTGACGAAGTAGAAATCGTTGGTATCAAAGAGACTACTCTTACTACTTGTACTGGTGTTGAAATGTTCCGTAAACTGCTTGACGAAGGTCGTGCAGGTGAGAACGTTGGTGCACTTCTACGTGGTACTAAGCGTGATGACGTTGAACGTGGTCAAGTACTTTCTGCGAAAGGTTCTATCAACCCACACACTAAGTTTGAGTCTGAAGTATACGTACTTTCTAAAGACGAAGGCGGCCGTCACACTCCTTTCTTCAAAGGTTACCGTCCACAGTTCTACTTCCGTACAACTGACGTAACAGGCGACATCACTCTACCAGAAGGCGTAGAAATGGTAATGCCAGGTGACAACGTTCAAATGACTGTTGAGCTAATCGCTCCAATCGCAATGGACGAAGGTCTACGTTTCGCAATCCGCGAAGGTGGCCGTACAGTTGGTGCTGGTGTTGTAGCTAAAATCTT
>NZ_JBFRVF010000132.1:0-400 GCF_041475025.1 Vibrio sp. 10N.222.49.C12
GCAAAGATCGCGTCACAAAAATGTGTACAAGAGATTGGATTGACCTGATCAGTTAATTTTCCGGATTGGTATTATACCAGGCTACTTTCTGTAATTTATTAAATTCCAGAAAGCAAAAAGGCTCTAGCATTTCTGCTAGAGCCTTAAATATGGCAGGGGTGGAGAGATTCGAACTCCCAACACGCGGATTTGGAATCCGCTGCTCTGCCAATTGGAGCTACACCCCTATTTTCAGTTTTAAAGAGCTGAAACTCTGAATAAGTGGCGGAGTGGACGGGACTCGAACCCGCGACCCCCGGCGTGACAGGCCGGTATTCTAACCAACTGAACTACCACTCCGCAGTGGAATACTTGTCGTCGCTGACAAGTGTTCAAATTTCAAGCCTGGCGATGTCCTACT
>NZ_JBFRVF010000133.1:0-1031 GCF_041475025.1 Vibrio sp. 10N.222.49.C12
GGCGTTGTTGCCTAAATTAGTTGAACCTTTTCCAAGTCCTGTGATCTGATCATTTGAAACGATTGGAATGGTGGTGATATGGGTAAAGCAAACAAGAAGATAACTAACTGGACGGAGTACAATAAGGCTCTTTGTAAACGTGGTTCGGTTACATTCTGGATAGATGATTCAGCCGTAGATGCATGGCGATGCAAAACTCATCATGGTAAGCGTGGGAGAGGCTTTCAGTACTCTGATACAGCGATTGAAACCGCCTTGATGATTAAGGGCATCTTCTCTCTTCCTTTACGTGCTCTTTAAGGCTTTATCGACTCTATCTTTGAGCTATTAGATGTTCCACTAACGTCCCCTGACTACACCTGTATCAGTAAACGCTCGAAGACAGTTCAGGTCAAATATCGCAATAAATCGAGAGGGGCTATTCGCCATATAGCCATTGATTCTACTGGCCTCAAAGTCTTTGGTGAGGGGGAGTGGAAAGTGAAAAAGCATGGTACAGAAAAACGTAGGACATGGCGCAAACTGCACTTAGCTGTGGATGTGGATACTCACGAAGCGATTAGTGCGGAAGTCAGTCTTGTAAATGTAGGCGATAGTGAAGTGTTACCGACGTTACTCAACCCACTACGTAGAAAGGTCGCTGCCGTATCCGCCGATGGAGCATATGACACAAAAAATTGCCACGAGACTCTGAAAAATAAAGGCTGTACTCCGTTAATACCGCCTCGAAAGAATGCAGCTCTTTGGGAAGACGGTCATCCCAGAAACAAAGCGGTAATGGCTCTGAGAGATGAAACAATATCGGAATGGAAAACAGAGTCTGGTTATCACTATCGTTCAATATCTGAGACTGCTATGTCCCGATATAAAGGACTAACAAGCGATAAATTGAGCTTGAGATGTTACAACGCTCAAGTGGGCGAAATCATGGCGAATGTCAAAGCGATTAACAAAGTCATAGGACTAGGTATGCCCGTTAGAAGCTAACGGCTAGCTACATATGGTGTCGTTGATCTTCAAGCTGATTTGAT
>NZ_JBFRVF010000134.1:0-1889 GCF_041475025.1 Vibrio sp. 10N.222.49.C12
AACCGCTTTACATTGGTCTGCGCTTCCCTGATAACCCGATAGGATCGCACCACAGTCTTTCAGTACGTTGATGTTGTCTAAGCCTCGAATCAAGTTTCGAATATCATCTGAGCCGAATGTTTGCCCGGTCCAACCTTGTTGATATTGTGTGTGGTTGGAAAATTGTACCGTATGGATAGGCCATACTTCGAGTCCCATACGTTGCATAGGAAAAACGGCAGAGCTATTGCCAGCATGGCCAAAGACCACATGAGACTGAATTGAAATTACACCTTTCAAACCGTCACTCCTCTTCTGAATATAGTTTTTGATGTCTTGAGTAAATTTTAAAGTCAAAGTACTGAACTTTGGTAATCCCCTTTGATGGGGAAGATCCATCAAGACATGAAATGTAAGAATGTCTCTATAACGATTAGGTTTGAGAGATCGATAAAGAACGCACCAATTAACGGCACGATAAAATACGCTTGTGGCGATGGGCCGTAGTAACCCGTGATACCATTCATATTGAGCATGGCTGTCGGTGTCGCACCCAAACCAAAGCCCGCATGACCACTTGCCATCACCGCGGCATCATAATTTTTACCGAGTAGCTTATAGGTAACGGACGTAACAAACACAATAGTAAACAATGTTTGAATCGTTAGGATAACCACCAGCGACAACGCCATATCAAACAGCTGCCAAAGTTTGATTTCAAGCAATGCCATAGATAAGAAGACACTTAGGGCAATTGAGCTTAAACGTGCCACTTCGACCATCGCAATCTTGGCAGGTTTGCTCTCGCTAAATAGTGTTGAGAATAGTGCACCAACAAATAACGCATAGACGAAATTTGGCACCATGTTCAGCCAATGCACATCGAGCACAAGCACTAAACTATGTAGCATTTGGCTGAGCTCAACACAGCATGCTAAAAGAACAACGCTTCCGATGCCATGTAGTACATTGCCCTTAGTCAGCATGTGATGGGCCTTTTTGTGTTCCACATCTGCTGCATGTACGTTCGGTGTTGAAAGTTGATTTTTTTCAACCAAATACGTGCCTAAAGGCGCTCCGATAATACCGCCAATCACAAGACCAAAAGTGGCACAGGCCATCGCGATTTCGAGTGCATTATCGACACCAAAATGGTCATGAAACATCGACGCCCATGCAGCACCTGTACCATGCCCACCTGATAGGGTGATAGAGCCCGTCATCAGTCCTAGCTTAGGATCCAGCCCTAAGAACGAGGCTGCAGCGACACCAATAGCGTCCTGAAAAATAATATAAACAACGGCGATTCCGAGAAAGACAACGAACAAGCGTCCACCTTGGAATAGCTGCTTGATATTTGCGCTTAAACCAATGCCTGCGAAAAACATCAGCATCAACGTCTCTTTATAAGGAAGTTCAAATTCGAACTCCATTCCCATGCGATATAAGCAAGTAGTAATTAAGGCTGCGATGCACCCACCAATCACCGGCCCTGGGATATGATATTTACTTAATATTGGTGTGTGTTTTTTGGTTACCTCACCAAACAACAACATCAAGAGTGCCAAAATGGCAGATTCAACGGCATTTACAGAAATTACATTCATTATCACGACCTAAACAACCGAATAAAAAAGCCCCGACTTGACGGGGCTTATATTTTCTAGCAACTACGAATTACGCAGAGAACTCTTGGAAGTACTCATCCAACACAGTGCGTGTTGCACGGCCAATTAGCTCGTACTCGTGGTGAGTAAGGTTCGCTAGTGATACGCGTACTGAGGCGTGTACTGTGTCGAAACCTTTACCAGGTAGTAAGATTACGCCGGTTTCGTGAGCAAGACGGAATAGGAAGTCTTTACCTTTCTCGTTAGCTTTGAACCAGTCGACAAACTCTTGACCGTAAAGTT
>NZ_JBFRVF010000135.1:0-815 GCF_041475025.1 Vibrio sp. 10N.222.49.C12
ACATCATCACTTTGGTTGGTAAACGAGATAGTCTCGGTTTGACTCACCGCACTGCCGCTTGGTGTCGAGCCATCAGAAAGTTGTGTTTCTGATAGCGTCACGCTTGGTACGGATTCGATGGTTGGAATATCACCATCGGTAATGGTCAGAACAACCGTCGCCGTTTCAACATCCACATCGCCATCGCTTGAGGTCACGACAATCGATTTGACGATGTCTTCGCTAACCGTGTGGTCTAGATTGCGGTTTGGTTCGAAGCGTACTTCACCTTCAAGAGTGATGAACAACTCACCCTCTGTGAAGCTAAATTGCTGCTCACCTGTGTCCGTTTGATCCAGTGTTCGAACTTGACCGTCATACGTAAACTGAGTGATCGTCGCACCATCGGCACTTTGTTCTGGCATCACATCGATGGTATTGGTTGTCACTGTGCCGTCTGCAAGATTTGGTTCAGTGATATCTAACGTACCACCTTGCATGATTTGAACATCATCACCAATGGTCACGTTAAGTTGAGACACCAACGAGTCATCGCCATCGCTATCGACCGCGTAAACCGGTAAGTCGAAACTCAAATTATTATTTGCGAGGCCATCTACATGGTCTAGTGCTTCAAGTAAGGTGAAGGTGTATTGACCTAAATTGGTATCCGAGAAACTAATCGTGAACACATTGGTTTCAACATTCGAACCATCAGTAACATAACCGATGTAGCCGCCCGGTGTGGTTGGGTCAGCTTTCAGCTCGACAGCTAATCCGTTTGATGTGAGAGTGCCGCCAAAATTGAACTCAGTCGGTTCAATACGGAAGCTGGT
>NZ_JBFRVF010000135.1:1500-1886 GCF_041475025.1 Vibrio sp. 10N.222.49.C12
TCGTTATCGGAGTCACTAGATGTCACCACGATTGATTTCACAATGTCTTCGTTCAGCGTGTGGTCGAGATTGCGGTTGGGCTCAAAGCGCACTTCGCCTTGAAGCGTGATGAATAGTTCGCCTTCAGTAAAACTGAATTGCTGTTCACCATTGTCATTCTGATCAAGGGTTCGTAGTTGACCGTCATAAGTAAACTGAGTGATCGTCGCGCCATCAGCACTCTGATTTGGCATCACATCAATGGTGTTAGTTGTTACCGTACCATCTGCAAGATTGGGCTCGACGATATCTAACGCACTATCTTGCATGATTTGAACATCATCACCGATAGTGACATTTAACGGAGACATCAGTGAATCATCGCCGTCACTGTCTACCGCATAAAC
>NZ_JBFRVF010000136.1:0-1994 GCF_041475025.1 Vibrio sp. 10N.222.49.C12
ACCAACCAAAGTGATGATGTCGAGAAGTTCCGAATCGAACCAACTGAGTTCAATGTGGGTGGTGCGTTAACGTCGAACAACATTGCGGTTGAGCTTAAAGAAGACCCAGCAGACTCAGGCATCTATACTGGCTTTATTGACGACGGTGGAACGGACGTTCCTGTCTTCAGCTTAAGCTTTTCAGGTACCACGTTGGGTGAATACACCTTCACGTTGCTTGAGGCGTTAGACCATGCCGATGGTCTCGACAATAACGAACTGACGTTTGAATTACCAGTCTATGCCGTCGATTCTGATGGTGATGATTCCTTGATGTCTCCGTTATCGGTGACCATTGGTGATGACGTCCAAATCATGGCGAACGGCACGCTGGGCATTACCGAGCCGAATTTAGCTGACGGTACGGTGACGACCAATACCATTGATGTAATGACGGCGCAAAGTGCCGATGGCGCAGTGATTACCCAGTTCACTTATGACGGTGGTACCGCTCAAACTCTAGATCCAACAATCACGGGCGAGCAGAAATTTACGTTCACTGAGGGTGATGTGTTCGTCACTATTGAAGGTAATGTGCGTTTTGAGCCAAACCGTGATTTAGACCACGAGAGTGGCGATATCGTTAAATCTCTCGTCTTTACGTCAAGCGATGGCGATATCGATGTTGAAACGGCCACTGTCACACTGACGATTATTGATGGTGATATCCCAACGATTGAATCGGTGCCAAGCATCGCGCTTGCTGAAACAGATTTAGCAGATGGCTCTTCTCCAATCGTTGGTGCTGTGAGCCAAACAGAAACCATCACTTTCACTAATCAAAGTGATGACGTTGAGAAATTCCGTTTAGAGCCAAATGAGTTTAATACTAACAATGCGCTCAAGTCCGATGGCTTGATCATTGAGATTCGAGAAGAGCCAACAGGTTCAGGTAATTACATTGGTTTCACGACTGATATTTCGAATGTCGAAACCACGGTATTTACACTCGATTTCAGCAGTACCACTTTGGGTGAGTATACCTTCACGCTTCTGGAAGCGATTGACCACACACCGATTCAAGGCAATAACGATCTAACATTCAACTTGCCAGTTTACGCTGTCGATAGCGACGGTGATGATTCGTTAATGTCACCACTATCGGTGATGATTACTGATGATGTTCAAGTTATGGCAAGTGGCGAACTGACAATTGAAGAGCCTACTGTGGCTGACTTAGCTGCAGGTACGCCAACGACATCCGTTTTCGATGTATTAACATCCGCAAGTGCTGATGGCGCGAGCGTGACTCAATTTACCTATGACGGCACCGCTTACTCTCTAAACCCGAATGATGCGACCGAGCAAGAGTTTACTTTCACGGAAGGCTCACTGTTTATTACGACTCAAGGGGAAGTGCGCTTTGAGCCGAACCGCGATTTAGACCACTCGGCTGGCGATATCGTTAAGAGCATCGTGGTGACGTCAAGCGATGGCGATGATGACGTTCTTACCTCGACAGTGACGCTTACGATTACGGACGGCGATGTCCCAACCATAGATGTCATTCCACCAATCTCACTATCTGAAACGAATCTAGCCGATGGCTCTGATCCATCTAACTCTGCGGTCAGCGACACCAAAGTCATTCAGTTTACTCATGAGAGTGACGATGTTGAGTCGTTCCGTATCGAGCCAACAGAGTTCAATACTCTAGGTACGTTAACGTCAAACAACTTGGCGGTTCAGCTAAAAGAAGATCCTAACAGTGCTGGCGATTACATCGGTTTTGTTAAAGACGCGTCGGATGTTGAAGCTAACGTCTTTACTATTAGCTTCTCGGATACCAATTTAGGTCAATACACCTTTACGTTACTTGAAGCGCTTGACCACGAAGATGGTCTGGTGAATAACAGTTTGAGCTTTGACCTGCCTGTTTATGCAGTAGACAGCGATGGCGATGATTCTTTGGTTTCTCAGTTAAATGTAACCATCGGTGATGATGTTCAAATCAT
>NZ_JBFRVF010000137.1:0-285 GCF_041475025.1 Vibrio sp. 10N.222.49.C12
TAGAGAACAAATAGTGAATCTATTAGATTTATTATGGCTACTTAGCTCAGTTGGTTAGAGCACATCACTCATAATGATGGGGTCGCAGGTTCAAATCCCGCAGTAGCCACCACTTATACAACGTCTTATTGAAGCACCAATATTCGATATGACTATAAAGATTTGCTGCGGTCGTGGCGGAATTGGTAGACGCACCAGATTTAGGTTCTGGCGCCGAGAGGTGTGAGAGTTCAAGTCTCTCCGACCGCACCATTATTTAGAATGTGTTTCTTTCATTAGATGACC
>NZ_JBFRVF010000138.1:0-5150 GCF_041475025.1 Vibrio sp. 10N.222.49.C12
CTAATTTAGGCAACAACGCCGCGCACATAACTCTATCTATACCCACCGACAACGGATACCCAACTATTTGTAGAGCGCTCTCTTGAGCACTGAGGTTTTCCATTAGTTCTTGGTGATTTAGCATTAAGGCGTTTATTTCGTTGTTTTTTCGATGGTTTCTTCTTTTTTAAACGATTGGAGTAATTTGAAAAGGC
Organism: Vibrio sp. 10N.222.49.C12; assembly: GCF_041475025.1. Classification (NCBI taxonomy): domain Bacteria; kingdom Pseudomonadati; phylum Pseudomonadota; class Gammaproteobacteria; order Vibrionales; family Vibrionaceae; genus Vibrio; species Vibrio sp. 10N.222.49.C12. The sequence goes on from NZ_JBFRVF010000138.1 coordinate 195, forward strand.
ATTAAAATAAGTTGAAATAGTGTGATAATCTTCAGCACTTAGCGAACCTAGTTGTGCCTTTTTGGTGAGAGTGGAAAACTCTATGACATACTGCTCATAAAGTGTCCTTTCTAACTTATGCTGTTGATAAAGCAAGTGAAGCTTCTTTTTAATAAAACGTAACTTTGTGATCGACTTGACTTTATTCATCTAGTTCTTCGGTGGCCTATATTACTCACAGAAAAATCTAACTCAATATCTAAGCTAGGGTGCACTCATCAAAGCGAAGCACAAATTGCGACAATACTATATTGAGTGGTAATTCAGCAAGGTTTGGGACAAAAAAGCGACTTAGGAATTAGCCTAAATCGCCATGTTTTATATGATTTACATTAGATTGAGGGTTTGAATTGCTTCCACTACGATTTTCGTACGCGCACCTTTTCTAGGAGGAAAGTCTGCTACACGGAAGTAGGCCTCTATTAAGTGTTGCCATTCTGAGTCATGGTGCTCATCACTAGGCTCAAAGAGGTCTGAGTTATACAAGCATTCTTGCGCGATCATTGTAAGAACTACTTGATGGTGTTCGGCATCAAGTGCCCCTTCTCGGATGGGAACTATTTGATGTTCACCAAAGTATTCAGCAAGCTGTTTTGCATCAGATCTTGAACGAGTAAGCGAGCTAGCTATCTGTTTGTTCAAGCAAAAGAGTATGACTCCAAACAGTCTAAGTAATCGGTATCCGAATATAACGTTATCAGCTAGAGCTTGCCCATATGAGAGTTGTTGGTATACCTCTATGTACCTGACCAGTGTTTCCACTTCACGCAATGAGTTAATGATCGCTAGATCACACTAATTTAAATCTGGAACTAGCTGCGGAATGACGGTTGATCTTCAAATCGATCGACTTAAGTGTTCAAAAAACGTTCGCTATCTTACCCTGGAATTCCTCAGGGCTTCGCAGCGTTTAATCCTTATTTGTTAGGCTATCATCTTTTTTCTGTTTCATGTCTTCATGGATTTTATTAATCAAGGTAGTGACGTCTTGCTCTGAAAACCCAAAATTAACTAATAGTTCTTTACCTCTTTGCAAAGTACTTTCTATATAAATGGAATCGGCATATTTAATCCCATTTTGTTTTAAAAACAATTCATCTTCCCTCGTATTTGTTTGTGCGTAAATATCTAAGTGTTCATATTGGGTTAATTTTAACGCAATCTCTTTGAGTAGTGACGAACTGGTAATCGAAATAAATGCTGCTTTGGCCTCGGTTAAACGGGCTTTATCTTGAATGCCACGATTAAGAATATCCCCATAATGAGCATTTAATCCCAATGACTTGCCTCTTTTTACACATTCATAGTCATTGTCAAAAGCGGTGTAACTAATACCTGCGCGTTCGGCTAATAAAGCAATTAAGCGTCCAACCTCATCTAGACCAATAATAATGAGCTCATTATCTAATATAGGGGTATTGTTACCGTCGGTTATTGTGCTAGATAAATACCGTTTGACAAGCTTGTTACCAAGGTTATTCATTAAAGGGGTGATGACCATACTGATACTGATAATAATAAAACCCACCGGTGCACTATGGGTATCTAACGCCCCTGAGGTAGTCGCTACGCCCAGTAACACAAAGGCAAACTCCCCGACTTGATTTAATGCAAAGCCGGTTTTAATTCCGATAGGCAAACCTTTGCCATCGATCACAGCCAGTACAATGAACACAATGGTTTTAACTATTAATACCGCTGATAGCCATAGCAATATATTGCCTAAATCATCAAAAATGATGTTTGGTTGTATCGACATACCAACGGCTAGAAAAAACAGGCTCATTAATACTTTTTTAAATGGCGACACAACTTCTTCTAGCATGAACTTAAAATCAGATGTGGATAACAGCATACCCAACACGAATGCCCCTAATGTTTCAGACATGCCAGCAGTGGTTGAAAGCCACACTGTTATAAAAATTGTCATATATAGGCATAACGAGAAACCTTCTTTGTTGTCGTTAAATACACAAATTTTTAAGCAAAAAGGCAATATATAACGAGCAATGAGAAAAATAGTAGCCAGTAAACCGGTTGCCATCAGCGCGCTATAAAGTAATGAGTGGTCATGTGTGTTTTGTTGATGAGCTAGCATCGGGATTAATGCCATTATCGGCACAATACTCATATCCTGGGCCATCAAATTGGAGAAGATGTTTTTACCATGAGGGCTGTTTAGCTGCCTCTTTTCTTCAAGAAGGGTCATCACCACAGCTGTAGAGGATTGTGAGAATATCGCACCAATAACAAAACCAACTTCCCATGTTAAGCCGACTAGAGTACCCAGAAATGAAAATATGACCGATGTGATTAATACTTGCCCAATACCCTGGATAGCAATAGATTTTTTCATATTCCAAAGTTGCTTGGGTTTCATCTCTAAGCCAAGGGTAAATAGAAATAGCACCACACCAAAGTCTGCAATACTCTGAATTGCTTCAATGTTTGTTGCAGCAATAGGACCAGGAGTATTAGGGCCAAGTAAGATTCCGGCAACGATAAAACCCACGATGGTTCCCATACCTATACGGGAGAAAAAGATAACACTTAGGGTGATAATTGACAGAGCAGTTATTGCAGGAAGTAAATAAGTATCCATTTATATCTCATTAAATATAATGCGTATTTATCTTGAAAACTGGGGATGTAAATACACGGCACGAAAAAGTGTGCAAAGTCATTATAGGTGAGCAACATGACAAATCTAACTCGCATTTGATGGATTTAACCCGTCCATTGAACTCGCGGTAAAATCATCGAAATAAGCTAGTGATCTGAACCAGCGGAACTGGACTGTAGTGGATAAGTGAATTTGGCCACCTCCATGTCTGCTGGTCGCATGGTTGAAATACCTTAGAAAACCGAAAAGTCAGAGAGTGTTTTAGTTCGCAACTCACTTCTGTCCAAAAACGTGTTTCAGCGGATGGTCAAGAAAAATCATAAATGCCTAGCGAGTAGTGAGCTGTGCGAGCGTCAGGAGTGGCTTTATTATTTTACTTTACCATCATTCCCTTAAATACCCTTTTGGCAGGATGATGGTCTTCACGCAGTGAGACCATCGCCTTGCTAAGCCTTCAGGGATAAAAAAGCGTACACACCATTATACATAGTATGTACGCTTTATAGATCCAAAAGAAGCATTGCCAGTAAGGGGCTGTCACTCACTCACACGCAAATAGACATATTTTTTACTGTATACTCCAACTGAGTAGGTTTTATCGTTGATGTCAAACGAATAACTTAAATGTATTCGATAACTCGAGCTAGATAGTTAAAGTCCCCAGAATCACCGTGGTAATTACGGTAAACATCGACACTGAAATATCTAGGTTGGTCCACTTGAATATGCTCAGCAATTCGCTGCTCGATGGATTCTAGAGTTTCACCTGTTTGCGAGTAAATGTATTTCTTGGTGGTCTTTTGAAGCTGGCGTTCTTTAGCTTCTTTGTGTGTGACGTAATTGTTCACGTCAACCCACTGACCAATGTAGTCAATCTCCACGTAGTCTGAATTTTCTTCAACCATGAACAACGCCGCTTCTTGTTGAACGTCGGCCAGTTGTAGCATGTCGTTATCGACTTTTTGCTGTTCCATTGAGGTCACATTTTGTGCCATGGCAGCGCTAGACGTTGCCATGATAAGTAGCGCTAAAGCTGTTTTATTCATTTTACGATATCCCTAAATTAAGGTAATTCTGTTACCCAAGGTTTGCCCTGAGTTGCTTTGTGATAACCATATTCGTATATGGTTAATAAATAGTGTTCATCAAACATGTCTTTGGTTCGTTTGGCGTAACCAAAGTCGTGCTCGATGTAAGTAAATTGCATATCAATGTTGTTGATTTCACAGATGTATTTCATTCGATATAAATCACCACGTGTTTGAGCAAGAGTCAGGCTTGATACGCTCTTTGCTACTAAATCTAGACCCTTATCTCTCAGCGAGTGGTACGGCGCTTTCAGTGCTCCATTTCGAATAACATCGAGCTGTGGTGGTTTTTCTAACCCAAGAGCATCTGAGATCTGCTGATAGTCGAAGTTAGATGGATTGAAAAATACTTGAGCGGCTAAACCACCATCGACGTGAAGTTCTTCATAACTTTTACCTTCGTACTTCACATTGATAAACTGCGGTGGGAAGACTCCAGGAATAGAAGCACTTGCTGCTAAAACCTTATATATAAGTTCAGACTTATCTGGCATGTCACTATTTGCAATTGCGCCCACATTCCAAATGACAAGCTCTCCAGAATCAAAGTGTGTGCTACCAATAAACAAACGCTTACCGTTGCGGTGTCGCGCAGCAATTTGCTCGATCATCGGTTCAGGGAACGCCTGAGCGATAAATTGATTCAAGTTTTTACCGTCAGTAAAAGCATCTTTAAACACGGTGTTTAAAAAGTTCTTTTTGCCGAGCACTGATTTGTCATTGATGTTTAACATCACCTCCTTCATCTTCGGAAATGCATCTCCGCCGATGAATACAAATGGTGCCATTAGCGCTCCTGCACTGATGCCAGTAACTATTGAGTAGTCTTTCAATTGGCCAGATTCTTCCAGCCCTATCAAAATACCGGCTCCAAAGGCTCCGTTCGCGCCGCCTCCTGACAAAGCTAAGATATTTAGTTGCTCACCTGACACTTTAATTGGCGTTGTTTGATCGATTGGAGAGTATAAGAAGTCTGGGTTCTCACTCGCCCACATACGCAATGGCTCTTTTACTGATATCGCTTCTTCTACAACCACTTCTTTGTAATTGTCTTTGTGTACGCGTACATCCAACGTGTGGGGTGAGCTACATGCCACTACAAGTAATGACAAAGCAACGGTAAAACCCGAGGAAATTAGACGGTTCATAATTAGGCTCATTTAATGTTCTCTAAAATGATTCAGAAACTCTGTTTAATCAAAAGAA
>NZ_JBFRVF010000139.1:0-498 GCF_041475025.1 Vibrio sp. 10N.222.49.C12
ATGTGCTCAAAGAAGAGAAGCAGTGTTATATGTGGCTCTACTGCTCAGGCGCTGACTCACCCGAAGCGGCACTGCCGAATGTGAAAAATATTGCCTTGTACGACTATCAAAACAGTCGCGCGAGGGCGTGTCCCGTGGACTTTTTAGGTGACTACAACGTTTATCTACAAACCGATGGCTACGCGGCTTATGATGGACTTCATCACGTCACCAAGGTAGGGTGCTTAGCGCATGCTCGTCGCAAGTTCATGGATGCTAAAAAGCTTCAAGGGAAAGGTAAATCGGGCAAGGCTGATAAGGCGCTGGCTAAAATCCAAAAACTCTACGGGATAGAATCGCGCTTAAAAGGTGCGCCTGCCGAAGAGCGAAAAGCAGAGCGTCAAGCGCTTGCCAAGCCGATACTGGATGAGCTTTACCAATGGATGACAACCCAGAAGGTGATAGGCTCTAGCCCACTAGGCAAAGCAATAAAGTACACGCTCGGGCAATGGCCAAAAC
>NZ_JBFRVF010000140.1:0-1674 GCF_041475025.1 Vibrio sp. 10N.222.49.C12
CACCACCAGGGCACGCAATTCTTTATTGCGATGCCGATTACTGAAAAGTAAAACACCATCTTAATGTCGAAATGAATCAACACTACAAAATTTGGAGCGATACATCGGGTTCGAACCGATGACCTCAACCTTGGCAAGGTTGCGCTCTACCAACTGAGCTAGTATCGCATTTTCATTCTTAGTATCTCTTAACTTATCAAACTGAGAGAAAGAATGGAGGCGCCTCCCGGAGTCGAACCGAGGTCCACGGATTTGCAATCCGCTGCATAGCCACTCTGCCAAGGCGCCTTTAATAGTGATTTAAGAGAACAACTCTTTGTTCATCACTCTACTCAAAATGTAGAAGCTAGATAGATGGTGCCCCGGGCCGGACTTGAACCGGCACAGCGCGAACGCCGAGGGATTTTAAATCCCTTGTGTCTACCAATTCCACCACCAGGGCAACGCAATCTTGCGAGGCCGATTACTGAAAAGTAAAAACACCATCTCTCAGCGACCTAAGCCGTGAGAACGAGGTGTACTTTAACGGAAGGAAAAAATTCGTCAACAATAAATTTTATCTTTTAATTCAAGTGATTAATTATCGAACTCAAAAGAATAAATTTAGTGCAGCTTGTACGGTTCTTATACTTGGATTTCTAATTTAAACGGACAAATCACTGACAACCATTGATTCAAATACCAATTGAATGCGGTGATTTTATTGTTTTAAACCAAGCAAATGGCGTTTTCATGTGCTTTTCACATTCAACGATTAGAGTTTGAAGTAACTCTTATTAAGAAGTAAACATGTGAAACCACTAAAACGATATCAATATGAGCGCTATGCCGTTCTTTGTAACCTCGCCTACCCTAGAGTTTTTAAGCAGACTCGCTATGGTTTTGACCCTAATGGACAACGCATCATCAAGAACCAGTTTGGTAAAACCATGATTAGAGTGTTGTGGAGTAGCGACAAAGATGAAGTGGTTGTGGTAATCAAAGGATCGCACAGTATCTCAGATTGGCTACTAACCTTTGCTCTATGGACAAGAAGCTGTAAGAGAATTGGGCTCAATTATCGTGTGCATGCGGGTTTCTACCATCTAATGTTTCAAGAGAGCCAGCCAAGTCGTAATGAAGATAAGCTTGGCTTAACCGTTATTGAGCGCTTGGAAGCCACGCTCACACCTCTCATCGAACAAGGAAAAAGAGTGTCTATTACTGGCCACTCTTCCGGAGGCGCTATCGGTTGTGTCTTCGCTGATTACTTTGATCAAAAGTACCCAGGCTGTATTAAACGAATAGTGACTTTTGGCCAACCCGCCATTGGTGATTGGAGCTTTCGAAAGCACTATCGCATGAGTAAGAAGACCTACCGAATTTGCTGTGACATCGACATCGTGACCTTCATGCCACCGGTTCCTTTGCTCTATTGGCATGTAGGTAAAGTGCTTTGGCTTTATAACGGACGAATCTATGAGAACACTCCTACATTAATCCGCCTTGGTCGCTCTATCTTTAGTTGGCTGATAAGACCTTTCTCTTACCACTTGATGAGCAAGTATATCCGTAACAAAGATTTCTTTGATAAGCATTGAAATGGGTACGTAGGAAGCTTTTAGCGGGTCCAGAAACGAAAAAACCAGTCACTAGGACTGGTTTTTTCTGAATTATGGAGGCGCCTCCCGGAGT
>NZ_JBFRVF010000141.1:0-651 GCF_041475025.1 Vibrio sp. 10N.222.49.C12
GGGAATCCATGTCATTCGTTATAACTATTAATTGGAGTACATATGAAAAAGTTAGTTTGGCTAGGTGTTGCTTTAGCTTTGGCTGGCTGTCAACCAGACAGTAAGAATAATATTTATGATGTAAAAGAAGTTTCAAACAGAACTTATCTCATCAATCAAGAAACGGGTAAATTGTCTCTAGTCTCTGACGGTAAAGTTATTGAGTTACCTACGTATAAGATGCCAGAAGGAAAAATGCTTAAGGTAAGCGGTAGCTTTTCAGAAAAGTTACAGTTTAAAGCGTCAACAAAACAAGTTGAGAATAAAATATATTATATCCTCGATCTAGAAGGGTACGAAACTCAAACAAAAGACTCAACCGGAAAAGTTATAAGAAATCGAGTGGATTTTAATTGGGTTAAGCCAGCGTTAGAAAAGAATAAATATGACTATATAAAGCTTCAGTTCTTGGACAAAGATGGTTTTAAGCTTGACGAGAAAACGATTAACTTGAGCGATACCTATACAAATGTCGTAGATTTTTCTGGTGACGTAACTGGGCTCAAGTACGAGGGTAGCTTTTCCGTTAATCCATTAGTATTGAGCAAGACTTCATCGTTGCAGTATGTTTATCGAATAAAAGCTTTGAGTGAAGCGGTGTTTTTCAAGGTA
>NZ_JBFRVF010000142.1:0-1913 GCF_041475025.1 Vibrio sp. 10N.222.49.C12
CCTCCTCCTACTCGATTCTGTTATTCCGCGGTAGCTTAATGATGAATATTTGGAATAGGTTAGAATCTTGTGTTTCGTTATTGCTCGTCTGCTGTGAGTGGTAACTTGTCGCTACACAGGATTTTAAGGCGTTGGGTATATGGAAATTACTCTAGAAATATTGGCTATCTTGTTTGTTGTTGCAACGGCAGCAGGCTTTATTGATGCAATGGCTGGCGGCGGTGGGTTACTGACTCTACCTGCATTGCTAGCGGCTGGAGTTCCACCCACGCAGGCACTGGCAACCAACAAACTCCAAAGCTCATTTGGCAGCTTCTCCGCGAGTTGGTATTTCGTGCGCAACGGTATCGTCAGCATCAAAGAGATGCGCCTTGCTATCTTTTGTACCTTTATTGGCTCTGCAATTGGCGCTGAGTTAGTCCAGCACATTGATGCGAGCCTACTGACCAGTGTTATCCCACTGCTGCTTATCGCTATCTCTCTCTATTTCCTGTTGGCACCCCAAACTAGAGCGTCTGAAGGAAAACAGAAGATCTCTGAGGCGATGTTTGCTCTGTGTATTGGTGGCGGCGTGGGTTTCTATGATGGCTTTTTTGGCCCAGGAACAGGTTCTATCTTCACCGTCTGCTTTGTTGCTATTGGTCACTTCTCGTTAGTCGATGCTACGGCGCGTACTAAAGTACTTAACTTTACCTCGAATATCGCTGCCTTAATTTTCTTTATTTTGGCTGGTTTGCCTATTTGGGAGTTGGGATTAGTGATGGCGGTCGGTGGATTTATGGGCGCTCAGCTTGGCGCTAAAGTGGTGGTGACAAAAGGGCAGAAATGGATTCGCCCCCTTGTGATCGTGATGTCGATGCTAATGGCGTCTAAACTGCTTTGGGAACAGCATCAACAATGGATTCTATCAGTGTTTTAACTCGTGGAGACTGGTAACTATTTGGTCTGACACAGATATGAATCGGCCGAATCAAGCCTGCTAATTCGGTGAAGCTATACAGATATTGAGGCTCAATATTGAGTGTTTTTACGATAGAGAGCGGGATCAACGCTGGCCCAGCCCCGCCCAATGCAAGTTGCGCCGCTGCGGTGTAGGCATCCATCTCCATCAAGGGTTTGATACCAAATTTTTCTAATACAGAAAGTTGATAAGAATTGGCTGGATTGGTCATGTCGTTAGTGATGACCATTGGAGGGAGATCCGTTAGCGGCGACTTACTCACTATGTAAAACGGTTCATCAAAAAGATGGAAGGTCATCAACCCATGATGTGGTGGCAGTAAGCCAGCACACAACCCCAAGGTCGCCTTGCCGGACTGCACCCGTTCGATAATTCTCGGCGTGTGGTTGGTGGTAATGGTGATGTACTTATCTTGCTGGATAAATTGGCCCATCATCTCACCTAAATAACCGGCTATCAGAGACTTATTGCTGTCTAGGGTGATGAGAGTGGTATCTTCCAACTCTTGCTGTTCATAAATAAGCCCACGAAGTTCATTGAATGTCGGGCCAATACTCTCGATTAATGCTATCGCATCTGGCGTGAGTTTTATCTGTCGGCCACTCGGTTCAATGAGCTTTTTACCTAGCTTCTTTTCTAAATTCGCAATCCGTTTGCTGACCGCTGATTGGCTGATATAAAGCAAACTGCCTGTGCGGCTCATGGTCTTTGCTTTACTCAATACCAGTAGAGTTTCGATTCCTTCGAGTAGCATTGGGTTATATTCATGAAATTTGGGAATGATTGTTTCAACTTACCTCAAACAACATTCATTCTCTAGTCTTGAAACTAAAGCTTTGAACCAAGTTAGGTATTTTTAGCTATGCTCGCACGTGTAGCGCGAGAGCATAATAATTGTGTTGGGGAGCTCAAATTAAGAAAGGCTCCTTTACGGCTGTCTCTTATACACAAA
>NZ_JBFRVF010000143.1:0-233 GCF_041475025.1 Vibrio sp. 10N.222.49.C12
AATTGCGTGCCCTGGTGGTGGAATTGGTAGACACAAGGGATTTAAAATCCCTCGACGTTCGCGTTGTGCCGGTTCAAGTCCGGCCCGGGGCACCATCTATTTGATTATTACCTCGCTTGGTATTAATCAAAAGAGTTGTTCTCTTAAAACACTATTGAAGGCGCCTTGGCAGAGTGGCTATGCAGCGGATTGCAAATCCGTGGACCTCGGTTCGACTCCGGGAGGCGCCTCCA
>NZ_JBFRVF010000144.1:0-1136 GCF_041475025.1 Vibrio sp. 10N.222.49.C12
GACCATCAAATTTTCAAATGCTGTTGTTTATTCAGCATTCTTGCTCACAGAATTGAGACTGTAAAAAGGATCAGGTTGTTGATCATTTTGAGTGTTGTTTAATAGATCCATTCCCCAATGGAGCTATGAAATGACCAAACAACTCATGCCATTTACACACTTTACGGCTATCAAAGATTATCGTCAGTCTGCAAAAGTAGAACATAAATTATCAGATATCATCTTACTGACAATCTGTGCAGTTTTATCGGGCCAAGACACTTGGGAAGGCATTAGCGACTTTGGAAAATTGAGGGTAGATTTTCTGAAGGAGTACGGAGATTTTGAGCAAGGTATTCCATCGGCTGATACGATAGCTCGCGTTTTGGGTATGGTAAATCCGAATGCAATGCAACGAGCGTTTATAGAATGGATGAATGCCTGTCATGATGTAACGCAAGGGTGAAGTGATTGCGATAGATGGCAAAACGGTCCGAGGCTCCTATGACAAATCTAAAGGTCGTTCTGTGATACATATGGTCAATGCCTTTGCTACCGCAAATGGTGTTTGGCTTGCGCAAGCCAAGGTAAATGAAAAGACAAACGAAATCACGGAGATCCCTAAGTTACTGGAAAAAATTAAATATTTCAGGTTGCTTGGTCACGATAGACGCGATGGGGTGCCAACGAAAAATAGCGAAAAAGATCGTTGATAAGAATGCGGATTACCTGCTAGCAGTGAAAGGAAATCAAGGCAGTTTAGAGGAGGCGTTCAATGCCTATTACCGTCCGTCGATGATACAAGTTTTTGATGGTGACAGCTATGTAAGCCAAGAGACATCTCATGGTCGACAAGAGACGCGCTGTGCTTTGGTTAATACAGACTTATCAGTCTTAGGGGACCTTGCTTACGAGTGGCCAGAGTTAAAATCGATAGGGATAATGGTATGCCTTCGGCAAATCGGTGAAGTGGCTAACCCTGAAGAACTGTCGGTACGCTATTATATCAGTTCAAAAGAGCTGAAAGCTGAAGAATTGCATAATGCTACGCGTGCGCACTGGGGTGTTGAAGTGATGCATTGGCAGCTCGATGTTGGGTTTCATGAGGATGCGTGCCGGATAAGAGTTGATGATCGAGCAGAGGCTTTTTCGAGGAT
>NZ_JBFRVF010000145.1:0-217 GCF_041475025.1 Vibrio sp. 10N.222.49.C12
GTGACTCCGATAACGATGTGTTGACCTCAACCGTCACGTTGACCATTACCGATGGTGATATCCCAACCATTGATAATGTTCCAACTGTGAACTTGTCGGAAACAAATCTGAGTGATGGCTCTGCACCAAGTGGCAGCGCGGTGAGTTCAACTCAAACTATTACTTACACCACTCAAAGTGATGATGTGACAAGCTTTCGTATTGAACCAACGGAGTT
>NZ_JBFRVF010000146.1:0-217 GCF_041475025.1 Vibrio sp. 10N.222.49.C12
GTGACTCCGATAACGATGTGCTTACCTCAACCGTCACGCTGACCATTACCGATGGTGATATTCCGACCATTGATAATGTGCCAACTGTGAACTTGTCGGAAACCAATCTGAGTGATGGCTCTGCACCAAGCGGTAGCGCGGTTAGCTCAACTCAAACTATTACTTACACCACTCAAAGTGATGATGTGACCAGCTTCCGTATTGAACCAACGGAGTT
>NZ_JBFRVF010000147.1:0-2046 GCF_041475025.1 Vibrio sp. 10N.222.49.C12
GGTGTTCATGGCACGCTTACGCACAAACGAGACTTTTGCTTCTTCACTTATATATTTGAACGTATTAGCAATAGCTTGCCTTTCTTCTGCTGTAGAAAACTCCACAAGCTCTTGAATTTCATTGACGATAATCAGCTCAACAGATTTACGTTTAAGTTGCTTTACAACTGCCTCACCAAGAGCAATTTCATTACGTCGTCGGGTACCTCTTCCGCCTGACTTTCCATCTAAATCGACTAGAAACTGCGTAAGCGTGTTCTGTTCATTTATGCGGCTTGGCACTCTGGTGCTAAGAACCGGTTGTTTGCTCCAAGTTGAACTCGGCAGAAAGCGTGATAGATAATTGTTAATCAAAGCCGTCTTTCCACTTCCGGCCTCACCAGTTAACAAGAAAGACTCCGGTTCACCGCCAAGGGAGTGATTAAAACGAAGTTGATCGAAAATGGAGTAGATTTCAGTTATTGCAGGGTACTCGATAAAGCTGGTTTCAAAGGACTTTAGCTGCTCAAACTGACTAGACGTTAAGTTCAAATTAATACCCCTCAATATCTTCAAAATCATCATCAGATAATTGCTCTGAGACATCGAACACTACCGTGGTTTCTTGTTTTACTGGAGTCGCATTGATTGAGCTTGGCCCTTCTGAGCCCACATCATTAAACTTTGCTAATTTCGAAGTATTGCCCGTTTTAGGCAAGCTAGCCTTATTGCTTTTTGCACCGCGGAATCTATCGGTTTCTTCCTGAATACGTTTCTTCATATACAGAAATGTATCCGCAAGCGCCTCATCATCAGCAAGCTGCTTAGTGTTAAGCCTGCGTACTTTATGTATGCGCTCATGTTCAAAAAGGGACAGTCCTTTTGTATATCCGTTGTTGTCTACCGCTGGAACTTTTATGTACCTCTTTTCCGATTCTAGGTAAACATGGATGTAGCTGATATCTGAAGGGTCTGTTTTGGTCTTAACAAACAGCTTTTTGCCATTATTGGACGCCCAGTATTTACGGTATTCAATAAGTTCTGAGGACTGATAGCGTAGGTTATGAAGCCTGATCCCTGCCACTCCAATAGTTCTGTGTCTAAGCAAACCTAGCTCAACTCTCAACTGCTCCTTCTCAGCACCAACGTAGTAGGAGGGAGTCCATTCCGATTGGTTCCACTTGTGGTATGGAATATCACGTTCTCTTGAATCTGGTGCCATGTGGTAATAATCGACAATCCATTTATGAAGTAATTCAAGAAATACAGAAACTCTAACCACCGCATCCTTCTTTGGGTTGTAATCTTGTAGTTGAGTAGGGTTGGTGAATGTTTTTCCAGGTAGTGAATTAACTAACCCTTTATTCATCTGATCAAACAGCTTTTCGATCCCTGACTTTCGCCAAGGTTTAGCTGCTTGACTGTATTGGATGTCAGACACTAGAGGCCGTAACGAATCTTCCAAGCTTTGACTCCAAAATTCAGCACCATTATCGACAACTAAACAGTCAATTTTGCCGTGACAAGGCCATTCATTATCAATGGATGGATACCTTTGCTTTACCCAACTCTTATCTAGTAGCGAGTTCAATAGCGCCTTTCTGACAGAGTCAAAACTAGGCTCTCTAAAGTTGATACTGCACCCAACGATACATTTACTGAAGCGGTCATATAGCATCGTCAGGTAGGGTCGACCCAAAGGAATATCTAGCTCGTCATCAATCAAAATTACTGGGACTGGTGTATGGTCAATTTCGACATACTCCATTGGTTTGGTCGAAACTACTTGCTGACCAACCGAGCGAAATTCTCGGTCTGCGTATCGTTTACCAAACCTTGCAATCGCTACCTCATAAGGAGGTAAGTCGTGTATTCGATTGTAAAAAGAACGTTCGGAAATTGGTTTTATTTTCCCCTCGACAATCCCACGATTTATTTGAATCACTCGACTCTTATAGTATCGATATGCTTCAGCAGCACTTAAGCGTTCACGAGTCAGGTATACGCTGTTAATTGCTTCATCAACTAAAGATTGAGAATCGAACTCTTTCCCTATCTGGCAGGGTA
>NZ_JBFRVF010000148.1:0-237 GCF_041475025.1 Vibrio sp. 10N.222.49.C12
ATTTTTACTTTAATTGGTATTACAGCACTCATAAAACCTAACAACAAACACTTTTCTTCAAATGTAAAAAAGCCCTGCTATTGCTAGCAGGGCTTCTCTAATAAGTGGCGGAGTGGACGGGACTCGAACCCGCGACCCCCGGCGTGACAGGCCGGTATTCTAACCAACTGAACTACCACTCCGCAGTGGAATACTTGTCGTCGCTGACAAGTGTTCAAACTTTTTGTCTTCACTTTT
>NZ_JBFRVF010000149.1:0-265 GCF_041475025.1 Vibrio sp. 10N.222.49.C12
CCACCACTTTAAAGAAAGCCCAAGTCATTGATTTACAAAGACCTGGGCTTTTTTCTTGTCTGTGATTTTTTGCATGATCCTAACAGGTGTCACGATCATGTATCTAACAAAGAACCGCAACTCCAATTACTACACCAGAATTAGCTTACCTGCCCGACTTAAAGCTTTGGGCTATCCAAGCGAAATCCGATTCTCGCTCCACACTAAAAATCGTTCTGAAGCAATAGACCGTTCAGTCATGGTGCTATACCAATCCGGAAAATTA
>NZ_JBFRVF010000150.1:0-220 GCF_041475025.1 Vibrio sp. 10N.222.49.C12
GTCGGCACACTAAATTCTTTGCTTAAAGAGTTAAACTCTTCAATTAAAACCTCATATAAAATGAAGTCCTTTAAAAATGGCTCCCCTTGCAAGACTTGAACTTGCGACATACGGATTAACAGTCCGCCGTTCTACCAACTGAACTAAAGGGGAATTACTTGTCTCAACATCAGGTCTATAAAGACCATTATTTGTTAAGTACCAAATAATGGTGCCTCGA